>JAYTDE010000900.1:0-2064 GCA_043736195.1 Burkholderiales bacterium
CATCGATCGGCTTGACCCCGCCGACCGCGGCCGCATCGATTTGCAGGCGCGCCATGCGCTCCATGAAGACTGCGAGAAAGACCGCCTCGGCCACCGATCGTCCAGCTGTCAGCATGCCGTGATGCGCCAGCAGGATCGCATGCTTGCGCCCCAGACCGGCAGCGATCAACTCGCCTTCGCGGTCGGCGGTGGGCAAACCCGGCCAGGCCGGCAGGAAAGCCAGATCGTCAAACAGCGGCGTCGCATCCATGTGGCCCACCACCAGCGGCACTTCGGCTGCCGCCAGCGCCGAGCAAGCCGGCGGATGGGTGTGCATGATTGCAGTCACATCCGGTCGCGCGCGATAGATCCAGAGATGAAATCGGGTAGCAGGGTTGGGTTCGAGCGGGTAATGCGTCGCGACAGTACCAGGCAGGGCCCCCGCAGCGTCTCGAACTGCCAGGGATTCGTCGATCAGCAACCAGTCCGCCTCGCTAGCTTCCCAAAACGCCAGCCCGAGCGGCAGGGTCCAATAGGTGCCCACTAGTGGACCGCGCGCAGTCAACTGGCCAGCCAGCCCGGACTCGTGACCTTCATCGGCCAGAATCCATGCCGCGCGTGTCAGCGACGTTCGTGGGTCCTGATAAGCCACGAAAGCGCCGCGGGCCGGATCTACTTGCTCTGCGCCACGCGCACCAGCTCGGCGCGGAACTCGCTCAATACCTTGTCGCCGTCAATACCTTTGGCTTTGGCCGCCTTGATCCAATCCTGCACCAGGGGCTCGGTGCGCTTGCGCAAATCGGCCACGAATTCCGGACTGGCGTTCTGAATATTGGCACCAGCCGCCCGCAATGCGTCCCAACCGATCTTGTCGGCCACATCCCAGGCCTTGCCGGCCAGAACGGCGATGGCTTCACCGGAAATCGATTCAATCGCAGTCTGATCCTGCTTGGACAGCTTGTTCCACTTGTCTTCGTTCATGAAAAACCCGAACGAAGACGAATAGAAGCCGCCGGGGAACACGGTGGCGAACTTGACCACCTTGTCCAAATTGAAGGACTTGATCGATTCAGACGGAAAGAACGTCCCGTCGGCCACCCCCGAAGACAGCAACTCGTAGGACTCCGGCGCCGGTTTGACGAAAGGCGAGGCGCCCAGCACCTTGGCGGCCTGCTCGGAAATGCCGCCACCGGAGCGAATCTTGGCGCCGGCCAGATCGGCGACCGAATTGATCGGCTTCTTGGCCATGAACATCTGCCCGGGTCCGTGGGTGAACACGCCAAGGAGCTTGACGCCCTTGTACTCGCCGGCCTTGTGCAGGTGCTTCCAGTGAATCCGCGAATACGCAACCGAATTGATCTCCGCGGTGGCGCCGGCACCCGGCAACTCCGCCAACAGCGGCAGCGGGTGACGCGCCGGCGTGTAACTGGCCGTCACATACGATACATCGACCAGACCGTCGCGCACACCGTCGAAGGTGCCGAACGGCGAAATCGGGTGCTTGGGCAGCATCTGCATTTTTACCCGACCGTTGGTGACGCGCTCGACTTCCCTGCCCCAAACCGCAAGCACGTCACGCGTCAAGGCGTGCGAGGGAGGTACCCAGCTCGACATGGTCAGGGTGGTCTGGCCGAACGCCGGTGCGGCTGCAAATCCGAACGCTATTGAAAGCGCCGCCAATAGTTTCAGTTTCATTGCGCAGTCTCCTGATTGAGCGGTGGACATAAATAAACCGACCATGCGGTCGGCTTTTTCTTGGATTATAGCCGGATCAAATCGCGCTGCTCAACCAATCGCCGCACTGAACTGCGTCGCACCGAAAAGGTTCTACAACACCGCGTAAACGTCATAGATCACATGCGATTTGGTGCGCATGCCGGAACCGACCAGGATTTGCGAGTTGAGCCATGCGTAGCGGGCATCACCGGTTTCGATCAATGGCGTCATCCTGAAATAGTAAGTCGATGGATCGACTACCTCGCCCGAAAGGAGGCGGGTGATCACAGCAGGTGCGCCGTGCCGGAAACCAAAGTTGCGCACATAGAGCAGCGCACCATCAGCGGTCTGCATGGTGAAGCGCGCCTC
>JAYTDE010000901.1:0-1987 GCA_043736195.1 Burkholderiales bacterium
GAAGTGCCCGAAGTGCTGCTGAACAACCTCTACCAGCACACCCAGATGCAGACGGTGTTCGGCATCAACACGGTGGCGCTGGTCGATGGCCAGCCGCGCACGCTCGATCTCAAGTCTTTACTCGAGTGTTTTCTGCGCCATCGTCGCGAAGTGGTGACGCGCCGGACCCTGTTCGAAATGCGCAAGGCCCGCGATCGCGCCCATATCCTCGAAGGTTTGGCGGTGGCGCTGGCGAATATCGATGAGGTGATCGCGCTGATCAAGGCCGCGCCAGGACCTAACGAAGCGAGGGTGGCGCTGACCGCGCGCGCATGGAGTCCCGGCGTCGTGCTGAGCATGCTCGAGCGCACAGGTGCCGCGAGTTCGCGTCCGGAGGATCTGCTTGCAGCGTGTGGCCTGCATCCCGATGGCTACCATCTGTCCGATCGACAGGCCAAAGACATCCTGGAGATGCGCCTGCAGCGGCTCACTGCGCTCGAGCAGGATAAAATTCTGGATGAATATCGCGAAATCCTCGTCCGAATCGACGATTTGCTCGATATCCTCGCGCGTCCAGAACGCCTGTTACGGGTCATCCGCGAAGAACTTGAAGAAATTCGCGAGAATTTCGGCGATACACGCCGCACTCGCATCGAGATGACCCAGGAAGATTTGTCGCTGGAAGACTTGATCACCCCCGAAGAGGTCGTCGTGACCTTGTCTCACATGGGTTATGCCAAATCCCAACCGATTGTGACCTATCGCTCCCAGCGTCGCGGCGGCAAGGGCAAAACCGCGACGACGACCCGCGACGAGGATTTTGTCGATAAGCTGTTTGTGGCGAATACCCACGATACGCTGCTCAATTTTTCAGATCATGGGAAGGTTTACTGGCTCAAGGTCTACGAACTCCCGCAGGCCGGCCGCACGGCGCGCGGTAAGCCTCTGGTCAACCTGCTGCCCCTGGCAGACGGCGAACGGATCACCGCCGTGCTGCCGATCAAGGAATTCGACCCGCAATTATTTGTGCTGATGGCGACCCGCCGAGGCATCGTGAAAAAGACTTCGTTGGCCGAATTCTCACGTCCGCGCGCGAGTGGGATCATTGCGGTCGATCTGGATGTGGATGACAGCCTGGTCGGTGTCGTGCTGACTGACGGCACGCGTGATGTGATGTTGGTCAGTTCGGATGGCAAGGCGATCCGTTTCGCGGAGCAGGAAGTCCGCCCCATGGGGCGGGTGGCGCATGGGGTGCGCGGCCTGCGACTGATCGAAGGTCAGACGGTGATCGCGCTGATACCGGTCGATCCCGCGCGCACGATTCTGCTCGCCACTGAAAATGGCTACGGCAAGCAGACCCGAGTCGATGAGTTTCCGGTGCACGGCCGTGGCGGCCAAGGCGTTATTGCGATTCAAACCAGTGCGCGGAACGGCCAGGTGATCGGGGCGGCTGCGGTTGCCCCGGATGAGGAGATCATGCTCATCAGCGACGGGGGAACACTGGTGCGAACGCCGGTCGAAGGCGTATCGGTCGTGGGACGCAATACCCAGGGAGTGCGTTTGATAACGCTAGGCGAAGGCGAGAAGCTGGTCGGCATGGAGCCGATCGCCGAAGTTGGCAACGGTGAAAGCGGGGACGCCGAAGACGTCGAGCCGGGCGCGACAGGTGAGGAAACCTGATGCCATTGGACGCGCGCCTGCGGCGAGCTCACGGATAGCGACAAGGTATGCGCGAAGAGGAAATGCTCAACGCGACGCGGGCCGAAATCGACGCCATCGATCTCGAACTGGTGCGTCTAATCAATGCGCGTGCACGGTGCGCCATCGAGGTGGGTCGCCTCAAGCGCGCAGCGGGTTCTTCCACGATGCTCTACCGCGCAGAGCGCGAAGCAGAGGTGCTGCGCCGCGTGCGCGATACGAACCCTGGCCCATTGCCGTCGCACGATGCGGTCCGCATCGTGCGCGAAGTCATGTCGGCCTGCCTTGCGCTCGAACAACCGCTGGCGGT
>JAYTDE010000902.1:0-3399 GCA_043736195.1 Burkholderiales bacterium
CCGGTGATGATCGCCGCCGCGCACAGGCCGATGTCACCGGGAAAGGCCACCGCCTGCTCGGACAGCGGGCCGACGATGCGGTCCTGGCCCGCCGGGCGCAGGGCATGCACGAAAATCGCCGCGCCCAGGCGTTCGGCAGCGGCAAAAAAGGGCTCGAAGCGGGCGTCGCCGATCGACACGCCGTTCACATGGGTGGCGATTTCCACGCCGGCGAAGCCGAGCGTATGGCGCAGGTATTCAAGTTCACGCAGGGCCATGTCCATGTCCTGCAGCGGTACCGCGCCCAGGCCGGTAAAGCGCTCGGGCGCGGCCGCCACCATGGTGGCGATGGTGTCGTTGATGTAGCGCAAAAGCACCTGTGCATCATCGGCCGGCAGCCAGTAGGACAGCAACTCCGGCATTGGCGACAGGGCCTGGCGACCGATGCGCATAGCGCCCATGCCTTCGATGCGGCGCGGCACGCTCCAGCTGCCGTCGCTCACGGTGCGGTAGTTCTTGCCCGAGATGATCACATGACGGTGACAGGCATGCGCCGGGGCCATTGACGGCCAGGGTACGTTGGCATGGACCCCGACGTAAGCGGGAAAATTCTCCGGCACCACATGGTTGTGGCAATCGATGGCGCTGTGGTTCACTTATCCTCCTGATTCGCTACGGCGTATTGCCTGCCTGATGGCCGCTTCGTTGGTCCCATTATCGCGCAGCCGCGCTCCGGCCGATCCCGCATGCAGGCTATCAATGCCGACGCCGGCGAGCCACCCGCGTGAAGCCTTCGATCGGGCGCCACGAGGCGGCGATAGCCGGAGAACAGCCGGGTCGCGCCGCGGGCCCCGTCTGGATCAACGAGAATGGAGCCGGCGGCACCTGCTTTTCAGGCGATGCCGCCGCGACGCGGCGTTCGACAATGTCCGTCGCATGGATCAACGGCCGAAGGCGTGCGGCGGCGCGACCGGCCTTTCGCTCTACAGCCAAATCGAGGCGAGCAAATGCGCCCCGACGATCGCCGCTTATCCTGGAGTCAACATGACAAAAGAGGAAGAGAACAGCCTGGCGACCTTGACGGGTCGTTACGCGGTACTCAACGAAGTGGTCATCGCCATGCTGGCCGCGACACCCAACCGCGATTCGGTGCTGCGCCTGGCGCTGCGCAATGCACGGGAACTGCGCGAGTCCGCGGTCGAAGCCGAGCATTCGAAATCGTGGCTGGCAGGCATCGATCCGGGTTCGCAGGAGGTAGGTGCATGGCTGGCCGGTGCCGATATCGAGATCGGCAGCTTCCAGAAACTGGCGGCGCAATTCGCCGGAAAAAAGAACCTGTGACCATGCGGGCACATTCGTTTTACCGATACTCGGCCGGCTCGCGCGCCGCCCGCTGGCGTCGGGGCCATCGGATTCGTGCCGTAGGCCCGCCGCGGGCAGCCGCGACGTCGACTCTTCGTTGATCGCGGCTTTCGCAACCCCTGCTCAGGCAGTCGCGCCGGTGCGCACGGGGTCGATTGCGACTTCAATCTCCCCCGTCGCCGCCTTGCGCGGGTCAACCGGTGCACCCCAGTAGTCAAACGATTCGCGAATCGGTTCGAGGATGCGCGGCCGGCGCGGCGCGACCTCGGGAAACTCCTCCATGCCGAAGCTGTATTCGAGCGTCAGGCCGTCGGGGTCGAGGAAGTAGAGGAACATGCTGCCCGAGGGTGGATGGCGGCCAGGGCCGTTGACGATCGGCACCTTCTCCTTGTTGAGCCGCCAGATCGCGCGGCCGATGTCGTCGACCTCGGTGACCATGAAGTTGACGTGATGCAGGCCGCGCATACGGCCGTTGCCAATGCCCAGCGAATGATGAAACGGGTTGGGGAAGCAGCGCATGAACGACACCATGCCGTCGATTGAATCCGAGACCTGGAAATTGAGCACACCGGTCAGGAACGCCACCGCCTCGGCGTAGTCGGGCGTGCGCAGCACCACATGTCCCAGGCGCTGGATCCTGGCCACCGTCGGCTGATACGGCTGGCCGCCGAATTCGCGCATCTGGTCGTAGAACTCGAAAGTGGCGCCAGTGAACGGCTCGATCAGCCGGATGCTGCGGCCCTGGTGAAAGCGCTCGCATTCCACGCGCGGCACCTCGAAGACCGCCTGCCCACGGGCCTTGAGCATTTCGAACAGGCGCTCCAGTTCGGCGCCCGATTCCATCTCGAATCCCAGGCGCTTGAGTCCCGGCCTATCGCCCTTGAACAGGATCACGTTGTGATGATCCCAGTCACAGCGGAAAAAGCGCGGCGCGCCGGGATCGGAATCATCGGCCGGCACTGCCTGCAGCCCCACGGTATCGCGATAAAAAGTCGCCGATCGTTGCAGATCAGTGACGTTGAGCGCCACGTAACCAAGCTTCTTGTAACGGATCATGGTTTTATCCTTTCGCGCTTATTCGAACTTGGCGCCCGATTCCCTGACCACGCGCGCCCATTGCGCCAGCTCGGCGGCGATGATGCGCGCGAACTGGTCGGGCGTGTTGGCCACCGGATCGGCGGACAGGTCGCCAAACGCCTTCTTCACATTGGGGCGTGTCACCGACCTGGCCACCGCGTCCTGCAGTCTCGCGATCACCTCCGGTGGCGTGCCGGCAGGTGCCAGCAGGCCGAACCATACCGAGCCGTTGAAATTGGGAACCGTTTCGGCCACCGTCGCCACGCCGGGCGCGAGTTCGGTCGGCTTCTCGGTGGCGATCGCCAGCAGCTTCAATTTTCCGGCGCGCGCATGCGGCAAACCATCCAGCCCGGTCATGAACATCACCTGCACCTCGCCGCCGATGAAGCCCAGCATGGCCGGCGCGCCGCCCTTGTAGGGCACATGGATCATCTTGAGGCCGGTGACGAAGTTGAAGTACTCGCCGATCAGGTGCGAGGCGGACGCGATGCCGACCGAACCATAGTTGTACTTGCCGGGGTTGGCGCGCACCAGATCGATCAATTCCTTCACGCTACCCACCGGCAGCGTCGGATGCACCGCAAGAAACAAGGGCACGTTGGCGACAAACGAAATCGGCGCCAGATCGCGGATCGGATCGTAGGGCGTCTTCTTGATCGCCGGGCCCATCGAGTTGGGGCCGGCGTTGCCGAATGCCAGCGTGTAGCCGTCCGGCGCCGCCTTCGCCACCGCGTCGGTGCCGATCGCCCCGGCGGCGCCGGCCTTGTTTTCGATGATGATCGGCTGACCCAGGATTTCGGACAGGGGCTGTTGAATGATGCGCGCCATCTGGTCGGTGGCACCGCCGGCCGGATAGGGCACGACAATGCGAATCGGCCGGTTCGGAAAGGCTTGTGCCAGTACCGCGCCGGCCAGCGTCCATGCCAGCAGCGCCACCCAGAGGCGCATGACCCTGCCCGCTTGCTTGCTCATTGTGTGTCT
>JAYTDE010000903.1:0-2357 GCA_043736195.1 Burkholderiales bacterium
GTGGTAGCGGAAATCGCTGACCAAAACAGAATCACCTTGGCGCGAGGGCTTGAATCAATCCCAGGCGCAGAGGTTAAAATCAGAGGCTGAACCCAGCTCAGTTGGTCGGCCAGTTTTCGCATGGCCTCGTAGTCGGCTGGCGAACGGATCGGGCCCAGGCCGGTGAACTCCCGGACCAGCGTCCATGCGGAAATCAGCCGCTGACGCTCGCGTGGCGTATTCAGATTGAAATTCATGATGGGGTCATTTTTTCCAGCGATCAAGGTCGTACTCGGCGTGCGTCAGTATGTGGCGAACGTAACAAATCTTCGTGTTGAAATGGATCGAGGCGATCAACCGATACTTGTTGCCGCCGATATCGAAGACGAAGAGGGGGGACACGTTGTCCACTGAAGCGCCAAACGTACTCTTGAGGGCATTGAAATCTGCAAAATCTTGACGGGAAACGATCTGGTACCAGGTATCAAGCGGTCGCGTGGCCCGCGGATGGATCAGTTGAAACTCCTTGAGACGCGATTTTGAGATGACACGCACGTGAGATTTACAGGCCGGTAGGATTCGAAAATCAGCCGGCGAGGACAGGATATTTCAGAATGCCATATATGTCAATGCGCCATATTTGATGATCGGCAAGGGTGAAGTTTCCGGCCGGATACAGCGCCGAAGGGACGAAGCTGTTGGCGCCGGTTGAATCTTGACCACCTGCACCGGTTGATTTTTGACCAGACACCGGACGCCACCGTTGCGCCGGCAAGTAGGTCAAATGTCCTGGTCAATTTTCAGCCGGAATTACTGCGGATTGCTGGTCAGTTGTCGGCCGGCATCAACACTCGTCAGGCTCATGCCCTTAAACAGGCCGCCTGATCATGCAATCCAGTGTCCAAACAACCGATGCCGGCACATGCATGGTTCCCATGGATGATTTTCAGGGCAGTCGCACATTCGGCGGCGACCACCGGCAAGACAAACGCTCAGCCTGCGGATCTACCCGGCGGCACTGCTGATCATGGATTTTCGCCAAAGGGCTCGAAGGTATTTTTTCTCCGAGACAGCCTTGTATCAAGCAATTGCCAAGGCCTGTGAGAACCACGCCCGCACCACTGGTTCGCTGTCATTTCGTGGCCGAGAACAGTTTTTCCTTCAGCAACGCCATCAGCCCGGGTTTCAGGTTCGCCGGAATGGGCTTGGCCTGCTTCGCCTGGCTGGCGCGGACTGATACGCGGCTGGATCAAAGCCGCTGCGCTGGCCCAGAAGAGGGGCGCCATCGATTCGCAGAGCCAGGCTCGCGATATCGCGCTTTGTCACACCGGTCCGCGCGAAGTGTTCTTTCCAGGTGTTCACAACGTCGATGACCGCGGCAACTTCCGCCGCGGCTTCCGTAGGCAACAGGCCGAATGCCTCGCACTGCGACATCGCGTTTTCGAGCGTGGAGTCGCGGCCCTGGGCGCCGCAGATGAACTCCTGGGCCCCCTGTCCTGAATTCGTCGGCAAAACGTCATAGGCCGGCGCCAGCTTGAGGCGACCATTGGCCAACGGGTTCAAGACCAGCAGGGAGTGGTTCTTCTCGTGATCATCGGTATTGTCGACCAGGATGTTGAAGACCATGCGACGGAAGAGCTCGCGTGCGTCCCTCTGGTTCATGTTGTCCTGGGTGATGCCGACGCGGCGCAGAATGCGCGCCAGTTCGGCATAGCCCATCTCGGGTTCGGCGCCCGACGCAGTGGCCGCACGGATGGCGGTGCCCGCGGAAATGCTGTGAATCCGCCGGCCCGGTTCACGGTCGAAGCGGCGCACAGCCAGCGCGTTTGCGCCAGCGAGAGCGATCACCTGCGTCTGGGCCACTGTGATGCCTGCGCGACTGGCAAGCGTCAGCGTCGCATGCTCGATGAGCGGCGTGTCGACCGGCTCGTTGTTGAAGAACTTGATGATCCACTGCAGGCCGTCGATCTCGATGAGCGCCTTGGGCTTGGCGCCGCCGAGCGGGCTGCCGCCGCCGGCAATGATCTTGACTTCCAAGTCGGTGATGGGCTCCGCGGCCTCGATCTTGGCCGCCACCTCACCGAGCTGTTGCGCGTCACCCAGTCGAGGCAGCGGACTCCCGGGTCGCGGGTTGTAGCTGCTTGCCGACGTGGAAACGCCGAGCGCGCCGAAGCGGTCGTCGCCGGCGTAGTAGAGGTATTCCATCAGGGACAGGCGCTTGGGTTTTTCGACCAGGCGAATGACCTTTTCGCCCCAGCGGTCCGGCCGCGCGTCGTCCACCGCGCCGACCGCGCGTTGCGTGTCGGTGGCCAGACGGCCGGGCGGCAAGAACTCGTTATCGACCAGCGGCAGGTCCTCGCTCAGCGCGAACCCGCTGG
>JAYTDE010000904.1:0-2793 GCA_043736195.1 Burkholderiales bacterium
GAAGACAAACGCAATGCAGGATAAGCGCGCGACCCGATTGCCATCACCGCCAAGGACAGCCTCAATGCAACGACGCCGCTTCATCACCAACGCCCTGCCGCTAGCCGCCGCCACAACCCTTTTGGCGACTGGCCCCGCGCTGGCACAGACCGCGCAGCAGCCCTGCGTGCCGGCGCGTGGCGCCGATGTGGTGTATGAGCCGACCCCGCTGGCGGTGGTCGATACCCTGATCGCCGCCGCCAATGTCGGGCCGAAAGACGTGGTCTACGACTTGGGCTGCGGCGACGGCCGCTTTCTGGTGGCCGCCGCCAAACGCGGCGCCATGGGGCGCGGCTTCGATCTCAATTACAACCTGGTCGAATGGGCCACCGCCAATGCACTGGCCGAGCGGGTCGAAGCGCGTGTCAAGTTCGAGATGCGCGACCTGTTCACGGTGGACATGAGCCAGGCCACGGTGGTCACGCTTTACCTGCTGCCGGAAATCAACCTCAAGGTGCGTCCGAAATTGTGGAAGGAGCTGGCGGTGGGTTCGCGCGTGGTGTCGAACGCCTTCGACATGGGCGATTGGGTGCCGGATCGCAGCTTCGAGGTGCCAACCCGCTACCGGCGTGCCTTTCTGTGGACCATCAAGCCGGAACACAAGCGCGCTTGAGGCGAATGGCACTTACCCCAGCGTCTGTCACCCTCGCGTATGCGCATAGGCGCTAACTTAAAAGCTGCAGCGCTTTTCTCCCTCCCCTTCAAGGGGGAGGAATGAGAAAAGTTAGCGCTCATGCGCGTATGCGGGCGGCCAAGCGGTTACTACGCGAAATGCCTGGATTCCCGATTACTCGGGAATGACGAAGTTCTCACCTTGTCTGTTGGTTCCTGTGCAGGTAAGTGCCATTCCACTCAAGGTTTGCCGACGTCCGTAAAAGCGCGACCGGCCACACGCCGCGTTCCATTGGCGCCACGTTAAAGGCAATCACACATCAATGAAGTTCCAGCACCTGGCGCAGATCAACGACCCGCTCAACCCGTTGATCGATCCCTTGACCCGCGAGCAGGTGTGGCGCGGCCTGGTCATGAAAGCCGAGAATCCGCTGTTGTTCGTGCCCGCGCTCGACAGCTTCAAGTTGCTGGCGCGTCATGCGGATTCAATCGAGCGCGAGTTGCATTTCGGCAGATTGGTCGTGCGCGACCGCATCGCCTTCCAGCCGCCCGATCGCATGCGCCAGGAAACAGCGGCGAGCGGCGAAATGCCCGCGGCCACGCTTACGACAAGCATCGAGGCCCTTGACACATTGCAGCTATTCGTGCGCTTCGACTACGCGAGCCACCCGATCAATGGCGCACCGCCGGTGGACCCGCTGTACCAGGGCTTCGTCAAACAGGCCTATGTGGAAGCGGACAACGATGCCATCCGCACGATTCGCCGCCTGGTGGTCGAAGGCAAGCTGTAGCAAGCTCTCGGACTGATGCATCGGCCGCCGGGCGCCGCTCAAGCCGCGGGCGGCAGTTCCACCCAGAAGGTCGAGCCCTCGCCCTCGACCGATTCGAAGCCGATGCGCCCGCGCATCATTTCGACCAGGCGTTTGGAGATGGCCAGGCCAAGCCCGCTGCCCTGGATCGGCCCCGACTCCTCGCCCAAGCGCGCGAAGGATTGAAACAGCTCGTGCCGGCGCTCTTGCGGAATGCCGCGCCCGCTATCGGCGACGCTGATGCGCAGGTAGCCGTCTTCAACCGGGCGCACATCGAGCGACACCGTGCCGTTGTCACGGTTGTACTTCAGCGCATTGGACAAAAGGTTGAGAATCACCTGCCGGGTACGGGTCGCATCGGCGCGCACCAGCACACCGGCGCCGGCGCGCGCGTGATTGGTGATGACGATGCCGCGCTTATTGGCGGCCAGTTCCACCATGGCCACCGAGGAAGCCACGATTTCGGCCACCCGCACGTCGTCGATGCGCAGTTCAACGTCGCCGGATTCGATACGGCTCATGTCGATCACCTGGTTCACCAACGCCAGCAGGTGATCGCCGGCGGTCAGGATGTTCTCGACATAAGTGGCCTGCGCCGGCGAGAGCTTCGCGGCCTCATCGAGTTTCAACACCTCGGCGAAACCGATCACGGTTGACAGCGGGGTGCGCAATTCATGGCTGACCGACGACAGGAACACCGACTTGGCGCGGCTGGCGCGCTCGGCCACATCGCGCGCCGCGCGCAGCCGCGCCTTGACCTCGGCGCGTTCGCGCATGACGAAGGCGGCGGCGGATACAACGGCCGCCACCGCCGACAGCATCGACAACAGCATCAACTCGTGGGTCAGCGCCGGCGGCACCAGGCTCATCGGAATCCATCCGCGGATCGAGAGCCCGTACAGAACGATGACGACGAACATCACCCCGCCGCCGGCGACACCCAGCAGCAACAGATTGCCAAAGGTGGCCAGCAATGCCAGATTCGCCAACATCCACGGCACCGCCACCGACAGGATGCCGCCGGTCAGGTAGGCCCACATGCCCACCAGCAGGATGCCCGCCAGGTTGGTCAGGATCAGGCCGTGCACGATGCGTCCCGAGGCGCGAATCAGCAGCGCGCCGCATCCGGGAATCACGATCGCGGCGGCAAACAGGATCAGCTCGGCCGCGGAAGGCGCGCGGCGCACCAGCAGATAGCCGATCAACAGGATCGCGAGCGTCGCGGAAATCGCCAGCAAGGACTTGGCGACAGCGCGATGCCGGTCACCCCAGACCGGGTCGGCGCGCGAGGCCGGCGGCACGAACCAGTCGATGAATTTCACGCGTGCCTCGG
>JAYTDE010000905.1:0-1546 GCA_043736195.1 Burkholderiales bacterium
CATGGGCATGGCCGGTCTTACGGTGGTGATCGTGCGCGATGACCTGATCGGCCAGGCTCTGCCGATCACGCCTTCGGTATTCGACTACAAGCAGCAGTCCGAGACCGACTCGATGTTCAATACGCCCTCGACTTATTCGGTCTATATCGCCGGCCTGGTGTTCAAGTGGTTGAAGCGCCAGGGGGGACTTGCGGCGATGGAGGCGCGCAACATCGCCAAGGCGAAGCTGCTGTATGACCTGCTCGACCAGAGTGCGCTGTATTCCAACGCGGTCAACAAGGCTGACCGCTCGCGCATGAATGTGGTGTTTACGCTCAAGGATGCGGCGCTGGACGAGGCGTTTCTGAAAGCCGCCAAGGAACGCGGCATGTCGCAATTGAAGGGGCACCGCGCGGTGGGTGGCATGCGTGCCTCGATCTATAACGCCATGCCGATCGAGGGCGTGCGCGCCCTGGCCCTACTGATGCGCGAATTCGAGGCCAAACATGCCTGATGTGTTCAAGGTACTGGTGTTGAACCAGATCTCCTCCGTCGGCTTGAAGCGACTGCCGGCCGAGCGTTATACCGTCGGCCGTGGCATCGCAGCGCCAGACGCGATTTTGGTGCGCTCGCAGGACATGCACGCCATGGACATCGCGGCCTCGGTACGCGCCGTCGGGCGCGCCGGCGCCGGCACCAACAATATCCCTGTCAAGGCCCTGTCGGCGCGCGGCGTGCCGGTGTTCAACGCGCCGGGCGGCAATGCCAATGCGGTCAAGGAACTGGTGCTGGCCGGCATGCTGATGGCCGCGCGCAACCTGGCGCCGGCATTGAACTTCACCGGCGGTTTGGCGACGCAGGGCGATGAACTGGAGCGCCAGGTCGAGGACGGCAAGAAACAGTTTGCCGGGTTCGAATTGAGCGGGCACACGCTCGGGGTGATCGGCCTGGGGCGGGTCGGTTGCCTGGTGGCGGATGCCGCCATCAAGCTTGGCATGCAGGTGCTGGGCTACGACCCCGACATCACGGTCGATGCCGCCTGGAGCCTGCCGGCGCAGGTGAAGCGCGCGCACAGTGTGGATGAGGTCCTCAAGGCCGGCCACTTCGTCACCCTGCATGTGCCGCTGTTGCCGGCTACCCGCGACCTGGTGAACGCGCGCAATCTCGAACTGATGCGCCATGGCGCGGTGTTGCTCAATTTCTCGCGCGACGGTATCGTCAACGAGGAGGCGGTGCTGGCTGCGCTCACCGCGCACAAGCTCAAGGCCTACGTGAGCGACTTTCCCAGTGCCGCATCGCGCGGCCATGCCGGCGTGGTCGCCTTGCCGCACCTGGGCGCATCGACCCGCGAGGCGGAAGACAACTGCGCGGTGATGGTGGCCGACGCCTTGCGCGACTATCTGGAGCACGGCAACATTCGCAACACTGTCAATTTTCCCGAAGTGGTGATGGCGCGCGAGTCGCCCTACCGGGTGGCGATCGCCAATGCCAATGTGCCCAACATGCTGGGGCAGATATCCACCGCGATGGCGCATGCGGGCTTGAACATCCACAACATGATCAACAA
>JAYTDE010000906.1:0-1744 GCA_043736195.1 Burkholderiales bacterium
GGCTTGATCTGCGGCTGGTTGAGGCCGCCCACGCCATCCATGCCGTTGGGCAGGCGCTGGCCGTGCCAGTGGATGGTGGTGTGCTCTGGCAGCTTGTTGGTGACGAACAGGCGTACCTTGTCGCCTTCGACCACCTCGATGGTCGGGCCGGGCGACTGTCCGTTGTAGCCCCAAAGGTTGGCAATCATGCCGGGGGCGATCTCGCGCCGCACCGGTTCGGCGATCAGGTGAAATTCCTTGTAGCCGTCTTTCATGCGCCACGGCAGGGTCCAGCTGTTCAGCGTCACCACCGGGTTGTAGGGCCGGCCCGTGGCGGGTGGCGGGGTGATGACAGTGGCGGCGGAGTCGCGCAGCGGCGCCTCGGGCACGGTCGCCTGGGCAACGCGCGAAACCGCGGCCGCGCCGATCAGCGCCGCGCCGATGCCGGCGCCTTGTGCGAAGAAGCGGCGGCGTGCCGGCGCGGGGGTCTTCATGGTGTTTGCTTTCATGGTTTCAGTGTCCGGCGCGTTTGGCGGGCATGGGAATCAGTTCGGACCCAGCCCCCAGGCTGGTGGGCTTGCCTATCAGGGCCATCTGCAGGTCGGCCTCGGCGATCCAGAAATCCCGCTGCGCTTCGATCGCACCGTTGACGGCCATCACCTGCTCGCGCGAGTCGGCCAGCAGTTCGAATACGCTTTTCAGCATGCCGTTGTAGCGCAGCAGCATTTCGTCGGAAATTTTCTTGCGCAAGGGCACGATCTCTTCACGGTAATGGCGCGCCAAGTCGTGCTGAGTGCGATAGCTGGAATAGGCTTCGCGTACTTCGCTTTGCGCGGTAACTACGGTTTCGCGAATCCGCTCGGCCGAGCGCATGTAACGCACTTCGGCGCCGGCGACACGTGCGCCGCCGAAATCGAAGACCGGAATCTCGAAAACGACGTCCCAGCCGCGTTTGCGCGGATCATGCCCTTCGTCGATGCGCACGCGACCAATCTCCAGCACGTTGGTGAAGCGCGTGATCTTCGTCAGGCCAAGCGACGCCGCCATCGCTTCGGCTTCGAAGCGCGCGGCTGTGATGTCGAGGCGTTCCTGCATCGCTTCTTTTGCAATCGTCTCCTCGTCGCGCGGCGTCTTGGGCAGATCGGGCAGGCGTTCGGGAAGCTTCAGCGCCATGCTGTCAGCCAGCCCCAGCAATCGAGTTAATTGCTCGCGCGCACCGATCGCGGCCTGTTGGGCGCGTGCCTGCTGCGCGGTGGCATCGGCGTAGAAAGCATGCTCGCGCATGCGCGTGAGGTTGGAAAAATTGCCGGCGCGTGCCATGCGCCGCGCCAGTTCCGCCCCTGCCTCGGCTGATTCCTTGACCTGCGCCATGTACTGCACGGTTTGCGCCGCGGCGACCGCCTGGTAGTAAGCCTTGCGCGTCTCGCTTGCGGTGCGCAACATCTCGGCGGTGACGCCGCGTTTGGTCGATTCGAAGCGCCGTCCGGCGGCCTCCATGCGCAGCGGCAGGGTGATCAGCGACATCACGCCGAACGACAGGATGCCCTCGATCTTGCTTTCGCGGTTCAAATCCAACGCGCGCAGGAACGAGAAGCGTGGGTTGTCGATCCTTCCGGAAGAAACCAGGTCGCTTTCGGAGATGCCCAACTCGGCATAGGTGGCCTGCAACCCGGGATTGTTGTAGAGCGCGATCTGCACCGCGTCGTCGGCAGACAGGGGTTGCGCCAGCAGCGCCGCGACTTTCTGCCTGACGCTGTCGGCATCG
>JAYTDE010000907.1:0-2927 GCA_043736195.1 Burkholderiales bacterium
ATTGGCCGACGGGCGCCCGAATACCTGCTCGAAGGCACGGTTGACATAGAGCAGGCGCAGTTGGGCATCGAAGTGCCCGATCGATACCGGCACGCTTTCCATCAGCAGGCGCAACTCGGCCTCGCTCTCGCGCAACGCATGTTCGGCCTCGACCTGCTTGGTCACCCCGTGGCCGATACCGTGGTAGCCGATGAAGCGGCCTTCGGCATCATGCAAGGGCCGGCCGCTGTGGCGCGCCCAGCGCATTTCGCCGGCGGCATTGCGGCGCCCCCACAGGAGATCGCGAAACTCCTCGCGACGATCGAGACACGCGCGGTGCGCCGTCCAGTCGGCTTCGCTCATGTTGACGTAGCCCATTTCCCACGGGGTCTTGCCCACATCGGCCATGCCGGGCAACAGGTTCTGCTCCAGTATCGCGCCTTCGCGCACGGTCAAGCGATGATTTTCGTCGCGCACCCAGTACCAGTCGGACGAGAGCTCGAGCAAGGCGCGCAAGCGGCGCTCGCTTTCGTGCAGCGTGTTGTCCGCAATTTTTTGGGCGGTGATGTCACGGCCGATTCCACGGTAGCCGGCAAAACCGCCAGCGGCCGCGAAGACCGGCTTGCCGCTGACCGAAAGCCAGCGCAACTGGCCGTTTTCGTTGATGTACCGGTATTGGAAATCACGAAATATCTCGTGCCGCGCCAGCATCTCGCGGTGTGCCCGCCACTGATCCTCGCTTACGCCGAGTATTCCGAGTTCCCAGCGGCACTTGCCGACGGTGGTGCGGGCATTGAGGCCGGTTCGCGCATGCATCTCACCCCACAATGCGGTGAAACGGAACTGGGCGTCCTGCTCCCAGAACCAGTCGGACGAAAGTAGGGCTAAGTCACGAAACCACTCCTCGTTGCTCGGATTGCTTGACACGATGGCTTGACCTGTCGAGTAAATCGGGCTGTCTGTTTTCCGGCTGCGTATTCACACCATTCAATTGTGCCTCAAGCGTCGCGGGCGGTCACGCCACGCAGACCTGCAGCCGTGCCGGTGGGCCCGCGCGACCTTGCTTTAGTGTCGCGCTGGCGCTGCGGCATTACAATCTTGCGGGCGGGGTGCATGTGCGCGGTTCGAACCGCGCGAAAAGGCCCGATCGCAAGGCGCGGCGCCGCCGACTGATCGAGATTCGTCGAAAAATCACGCTGGCGCCCCCCCCCCATTCTTGTCAGTCCCAATGGCCCCGGTATCTATGCATGCGCCCGCCGCAATCGTGTTTTGGCGCCACGCTCTTGCGAAATCGGCGCAGCGCGCGGCTTGCGTGTGGGGCAGGTGCGCGACTTCGCAGCTTCGCGGCTGCGGCAGGAGATCCGCGTGAGCGCCTTTGATGCGCGGGCGAGGCGCACCAGCATCTTCAAGGCGCTGGCTGCGCTATTCGTGCTCAACGCCTGCCTGAGCATGACCAACTGGTGGCCCACACCGTTTGTCGAACTCGACGCGCGCCTGGCGCCTGAATTCGTATTGCTGTGGATCGCCATCCTGTTTCTGGTATGGCGCATGGAAACCCTGTCGCGCCCGCTGGTCGCCGCTCTCACCTGCGCTTATCTGCTGCTGGTGGCCGGACGCTATTTCGACACCACCGCGCCGGCCCTGTTCGGACGCAACATCAATCTGTATTGGGACGCACTGCAGATTCCGCGCGTGCTGTGGGTCACGCTCAAGAGTTATCCCCCATGGATCGCCTTGCTGGTGCCGGCCGCATTGCTGTTGCTGGTGTGGGCGGTCTACCGGATATTGCGCACCTCGATCGCGGTCGCTGCACGCGAAGCGGCGCCGCGAGCGCTCAAGAGCCGCTGGGCGCTGGCGCTTACCGCCGCGGCGTTCATTTTGGTCACGGCCAATTTTTATGGCGTACAGGCCACCTGGCCGCTGGTGTCACGCCCGGTTCTGCCTACCTACGCGCGCCAGGCGCATTTGCTGGCCACCGCGTTCACCGCGGGCAGTCTGGAAAAGGCCCTGCCGCCCTCGCCCGCCTTCGACTCCGACCTGGGTGCGCTGCGCGGCATCGACGTGAATCTGTTTTTCATCGAGTCCTACGGCCTGGTTGCGTTCAGCAACCAGCAAGCCTACGCGCGCCTGAAGCCCTCGCGCGACGCCCTGGCCGCGCAGATCGCGGCCAGCGGCCAGCAGGTGGTGTCCGCCTATTTGCGTTCCACCACTTTCGGTGGCGGCTCCGAGCTGGCCCATGTCTCGCTGCTCTCGGGGATTGACACCAGCGACCCGTCACGCCATGACCTGCTACTCACCACCAGGCGGCCAACGCTGGTGCACCTGTTTCGCCAGCATGGCTACGAGACCCATGGCTTCTACCCGGCCCTCACCTGGGATTGGCCGGAGAAAGCGTTTTACGGCTTCGAAAAATTCACCGATGCGCGCGACCTGGGTTACCAGGGGCCGAAACTGGGTTACTGGTCGGTACCCGACCAGATCGCGCTGGCCCTGTACGGGAAGCTACATCCCGTCACCGGCGACAGTCGCAAGCGCTTCACCTTCTTTACATCGATCAGCAGCCACATGCCGTTTCACCCGGTGCCGCCCTACCTGCAAGACTGGCAGCAGGCGCTTTCCGCGACCCCGTTCGACGCCGCGCAGCTGGCAGGCGTGGCCGCGCAAAAAGTGGATTGGTTCAACATGTTTCCCGGCTATGTCGCGATGCAGGACTACAACTACAAGTGGCTGGCGGGCTACCTGGCGCAACCCAGGGTGCGCGAAAGCTTCACCATTGTGCTGGGCGATCATCAGCCTGCGGCCAACGTGACCGGCGAGGGCGCCAGCTGGGACGTACCGGTGCACATCATCAGCGCGCGCCACGACTTGCTGCAGCGCTTTGTCGAGCGTGGTTTCAAACCCGGCCTGGAACCCGCCCAGCCGCGCATCGGCGCACTGTTCGACCTGAC
>JAYTDE010000908.1:0-3894 GCA_043736195.1 Burkholderiales bacterium
CCGACGAAAATTGAAGTCAGGATCGAGAATCCGAAGGTCGCGTTTGCCGATGGCGTGGCGACCATCAAATTCCGCCAGAATTACAAATCCAACATCCTCTCGGCGAACAGCGCCAAGACCCTGGTGATGGCCAAAAACGGCGGCAAATGGCAGATTCGCGACGAGCGCAGCGGCAATTGATGGTGGTTTCGATCTGGTTGTCACGCGCCTTGCCGCGCGCATGCGTTGCAGCCTTTTTATGCCTGGCATCCGCCCTTGCCCTGGCACAGGCGCAGGCGCAAAAGCTGCCGAGTGACGATGTCGAGACCGCGCTGGTCGGCATTTTCAAGGCCATCGAGGGCCGACGCCTGGCCGAAGCCCTGGCACGCACCGAGGCGCTGATTGCAAGCCGCCCGAATTACCGACTGGCGCACCTGATCAAGGGCGACCTGCTGCTGGCACGCGCCTGGCCGATCCGCACCATGGGTGCGGCCCCGAACGCCCCGCCGGAACGCGTGCGTGAACTGCGTGAGGAAGCACTGGCGCGCCTGGCGGCCTATCGGCAGCGCCCGCCCAAAGACGGCATTCCCCGATACCTGCTGCAATTGCGCCCGGACCAGAAGAATGCAGTGGTGGTCGATACGAAAAAATCGCGGCTCTACATTTACGAGAACGATAATGGCAAACCGCGCTTTGTCGCTGACTACTACATAAGCCACGGCAAGAACGGCTCAGACAAGTTGCGCGAAGGCGACCAGAAGACCCCGTTGGGCGTCTATCACGTGACAGCCAGCCTGCCCAAGACCAAGCTGGCCGACCTGTATGGCGACGGCGCATTTCCGATCAACTACCCGAACGGCTGGGACCGGCGCAACGGACGCGGCGGCTCCGGCATCTGGCTGCACGGCACGCCTTCGGATACCTTTGCGCGCGCGCCGCGCGCCAGCGACGGCTGCGTGGTCTTGTCGAACCAGGATTTGCGTTCCGTGGCGCATCTGATACAGGTGGGCTTAACGCCGGTGATCATCAGCGACCATGTCGAATGGCTGTCACTGGACGACTGGAATAGCGAGCGCCGGGCGCTGCTGGGTGCGATCGAGCAATGGCGCCGCGACTGGGAAAGCCGCGACGCCGACGCCTACTTGAAGCACTACGCGCGCGCGTTCCAGGGCGACGGCATGAACCTCAAGACATGGAGCGAACGCAAGCGCCAGGTCAATGCGGGCAAGGCCTGGATCAAGGTAGGTCTTGCCAACATCAGCATGCTGCGTTATCCGGGCAAGGACGACATGGTGGTCGTGACTTTCGACCAGGATTACAAATCCAGCAACCTCGCAAACGTGATGAAGAAGCGCACCTACTGGCTGAAGGAGGCTGGCCAGTGGAAAATCGTCGATGAAGGCGCGGTCTAGCCGGAGGTCGCCCAGCCGGCCTTCACCCCCCTTTTTGTCTTGGAGCCAAGCATGAAACATGTCCTGATTGCAACTATGCTCGTCGCGTGTGCCGGCGCAAGCTGCGCCCAGACCGTCGAGATGAAAACCTCGATGGGCGCAATCGTCATCGAACTCAACGCCGACAAGGCACCCAAGACCGTCGCCAATTTTGTGCAGTATGTGAAAGACGGTCACTACAACGGCACCATCATTCACCGCGTGATCAACGGCTTCATGATCCAGGGCGGCGGCTTCGATGCCGGCATGAAACAAAAGGCGGTACGCGCAGCGATTCCGCTGGAGTCGAAGAACGGTCTGAAGAACGACATCGGCACCATCGCCATGGCGCGCACCTCGGTGCCGGATTCGGCGACAGCGCAGTTTTTCATCAACGTCGCCGACAATGCCATGCTCAATGCACCGCAACCCGACGGCCACGGCTATGCGGTGTTCGGCCAGGTCGTCCGTGGCATGGACGTGGTTGAAAAAATCAAGGCTGTGGCCACCGGCAATGCCGGCGGGCACCAGAATGTGCCGAACAACCCGATCGTAATCGAGAGCGTGAAGCTTGTCGATGCGGTGAAGAAATAACCATTGAAAGGAAGCATCATGACCCAGGTACTGATCACCACCAACCACGGCGCGATCAAGCTCGAACTCGACGATGCCAAGGCACCCAAGACCGTCGAGAACTTCGTGCAGTACGCACGCGACGGCCACTATGACAACACCGTGTTCCATCGTGTCATCGCCAATTTCATGGTGCAGGGCGGCGGCTTCGAGCCCGGCATGAAGCAAAAGCCCACCCGCGCGCAGATCGACAACGAAGCGACCAACGGCTTGAAGAACGACGAGTACACCGTGGCCATGGCGCGCACCGGCGACCCGCACTCGGCAACCGCGCAGTTTTTCATCAACGTCAAGAACAACGACTTCCTCAATTTCACCAGCCCCAACGGCAACGGCTGGGGCTATTGTGTGTTTGGCCGCGTGATTGAAGGCAAGGACGTGGTCGACAAGATCAAGGGCGTCAAGACCGGCACCAAGGGTTTTCATCAGGACGTGCCGGATGAAGACG
The DNA here is from genome assembly GCA_043736195.1 of Burkholderiales bacterium. Taxonomy (GTDB): domain Bacteria; phylum Pseudomonadota; class Gammaproteobacteria; order Burkholderiales; family JAEUOS01; genus JAEUOS01. The sequence continues at coordinate 2,491 of JAYTDE010000908.1, forward strand.
TGGTGATGCTTACGGCTGAAGTCCTTTAGTCGCGGCCGCGGGCGGAATTGAATCGGTGCCGCGCGGCATGACGGCCTTGTTCATTTCGGACCTGCACCTGACGCCGGACCGCCCTGCGGTGACACAGGCGCTACGCCGTTTTCTGCGCCTGGTCCCGGACCGCGGTGACAGCCTGTATGTGCTGGGTGATTTGTTCGAATATTGGGCGGGCGACGATGACCTTGACGCTCCTGAACACCGGCTGGTCGTCGATGCCCTGGCTGCATGCGCCACACGCGGCATCGCGCTCTACTGGATCGCCGGCAATCGGGACTTCCTCGCCGGCAACGCCTTCACCACCGCAGCCCGCATGACGCCGCTTGTCGAACCCTTCGCTTTCGATCTGCAGGGCGAGCGCACCGTGCTGCTGCACGGCGACACCCTGTGCACCGACGACCGCGCCTACCAGGCGTTTCGCAGCGAAGTGCGCAGCGTCCGCTGGCAGCGCGAATTCCTCACCCGTCCTCTGGCAGAACGGCGCGCCGAGATCGAAGCCTTGCGCGCAAGAAGCGAGCACGAGAAGGCCACAAAGGCCGCCGCCATCATGGATGTGAATGCCGGGGCTGTCAGCCGCCTGTTCGCCGACTCCGGCGCGGTGCGCATGATCCACGGCCACACGCATCGCCCGGCGCGCCACGACTATGTGGTGTTCGGCCGCCAGGCCTGCCGCTGGGTACTGCCGGCCTGGGACAACGCCCCCGGCTACCTGCGTGTGGACGCCGACGGCGCCGCACTCATCGATTTCAACTGAAACTTTTCCCCGCACAAGGAGAACACGAGCATGAGCACTATCCACACAGTAGGCATCATCGGCGCCGGCACCATGGGCAACGGCATCGCGCAGGCCTGCGCGGTGGTCGGCATCAAGGCATTGATGATCGACATCAACGAGGCCGCCATCGAACGCGGGCGGAAAGCCGTGTCCGCCAGCCTGGACCGCCTGGTGCGCAAGGAGAAACTCAGCGAAGCACAAAAGGCCCTAGCGATGGCGCGCATCACCGGCTCGACCAAGATGGCCGACCTGGCCCAGGCGGACTTCATCATCGAGGCAGCCACCGAGAATGAAGACTTGAAGCGCAAGATCCTCAAGGACGTGGCCGCCATCGCCGCTGCCGACACCATCATCGCCACCAATACCTCGTCGATCAGCATCACCGGCCTGGCCGCCTCGACCGGGCGCCCGGAACGCTTCATCGGCATGCATTTCTTCAACCCGGTGCCGCTGATGGCGCTGGTGGAAATCATCCGCGGCTTGGCCACCTCGGACGAGACCTTCGCCGCCACCGAGGAACTTTCCAAGCGCCTGGGCAAGACACCCATCTGCGTGAAGAACGCGCCCGGCTTTGTGGTGAACCGGATTCTCTG
>JAYTDE010000909.1:0-1578 GCA_043736195.1 Burkholderiales bacterium
CATGCCGGCCGGCGGAAACTTCGCCAGAAAATGCCGCACCGCCGCCGCCATGGTGTTGACATGCCCGGGCGTGCCCGTCACCGCCTGCGCCAGCATGCGCCCACGGGTGTCATACACCCCGGCCGAAAGATCGCCGGCTTCGCGCGCCACCGAACCGAAGGCGGTGCGCAACAGCGCCTGCGCCTGCTCCTCGACCACCGCGATCAGGCGGTTCCACATCACCTGCGTGTGGATCGCATCAAGCATCGCCGGCCGCTTGGCAGTCGCATCATTCATGGGTTGGCCTCCAGGATCAGGTGGCCCAGCGAATCGACCTGTGCCGACCAGCCGGCCGGCACCACTGTGGTGGTTTCATGTTCGGCGATCAGCGCCGGTCCGTTTACCCGACAATCCACCGCCAGGTCGAAGCGCCAGTACAGGCCGAACTCAACACGGCGACCTTGCCCGGCTTCCCATGCCGTGCGTTCGCCGCCGGCAAGCGCAGCGCCAGTTGGCGTCACCAACAGTACCCGCGCCGCCTGCGCCACCGCAGTCGCAAGCGTCAGCGACCAGGTCACCAGTTCCACTTCCGAGCCCGGAATGCGCAGGCCATACACCCTTTCATACTCGGCCTCGAAAGCCTCGCTCAAGGCAGCGAATGCCGCCCGGTCCAGTGCGCCTGCGGCCAGGGCAATACGCAACTCATGCCCCTGGCCGGCGTAGCGCAGCTCGACCATGCGCGCCGCACTGATATGCGCCGGGTCGATCCCGCAGGCCAGCGCCGCCGGCGCCACCACCTGCAGCGCTTCGGCATGCATTTCGGCCAGGCGCGCATTGGCGGCACCGGCATCACACTGCGACAACAGGCAGCGATCGCTTCTCACCACTTCGAAGGCGATCGGCGCGCGCAGAAAGCCGATCGCCGAGCCGACGCCGGCGCCGGCCGGCACCACCACACGGCGAATCCCGAGCTTTTGCGCCAGTCGCCCGGCATGCAGCGGCGCGCCGCCGCCGAAGGCGATCATGGTGAAGTTGCCGATCACGCGGCCGCGCTCGATCGCATGCACGCGCGCGGCGTTGGCCATGTTTTCTTCGACGATCTCCGAGATCCCGGCCGCCGCCCAGAACGCATCCATGCCCAGGTGCGCGCCAACGCCGGCTTCCAGCGCAGCCGTCGCACGGGCGCCATCCAGCGGCATGCGCCCGGCGGCGAACCTGGCGCCATCGATCCGCCCCAGCACCAGGTTGGCATCGGTCACCGTGGGCGCCGTGCCGCCGCGACCGTAACAAGCCGGGCCCGGCTCGGAGCCGGCGGAATCGGGGCCGACGGTGATGCGGCGCAGCGCATCGACGCGGCCGATCGAGCCGCCGCCGGCGCCGATCTCGACTAATTCGATGACCGGAATGCGCAGCGGCAGGCCGCTGCCCTTGAGGTTGCGATATACCCGACCGACCTCGAAGCGGCGCGAGCGTTCCGGTTCGCCGCCGGAAATCAGACAAACCTTGGCGGTGGTGCCGCCCATGTCGAAGGCCATCACGTCGGCCAGGCCGCATTCGCGCGCCAGGTGCGCCGCCAGGATGGCGCCGCCCGCCGGGCCG
>JAYTDE010000910.1:0-1942 GCA_043736195.1 Burkholderiales bacterium
CGCAGGCGTTCGCCGCGTACCAGCCCGAGCGAGGAGAGCGAGAGGGTGTAGTCGCCCAGCAGCGAGTCGTCGGCGCGCTTCGCGGCGTCTTCCAATTCGCTGGCGTTCATGCCCGCGGCGTACAGGGCGCCGACGATCGATCCGGCGCTGGTCCCGACCACCAGGCCGGGCCGGATACCGGAATGCTCCAGCGCCTTGATCACGCCGATATGCGCGAAGCCGCGTGCCGATCCACCGGAAAGAACCAGTGCCACCTCGATCGGCACGCGGGCATCCGCGATGCCGAATGCGCGTGGCTCATGCTCGATACGCGTCGGTGCGGCGGGCATCAGGATCGTGCATCCCGACAGCACGGCAAAAACCAGTGCGAACGGGGTGTGCGTGCGGGCGATCATCGCGACGGGGCCTCGAATGAGGGGGTAGGCGATGCGGGCCGCGGCTCGGGGGAAGGCACGGCGGTATCCGCGGGCGTCGATGAAATTCCGCCTGGCGACGCCGGGCGTACGCCCGGTGTGAAAGGGGCGCCGCAGACGGATTTGAGATTTCGCGCGAGATTCTCGATCTCGGCGACGATGCGCCGCGTCGCGCGCTCGATGCGCTCCGTGTTTTGCGCCATCGCGGTGTTCTCGCCGTTTTGCACCAACGCTTGTGTCGGTTCATCGTCCATCGCGGTCAACTCGCGGATTGTGCGGCGGTCGCGGGTGCAAATTACGCTGACGCTCAAGGCCAGCGTGCGCAGCAGCGGCGGCCCGTCGGTCGTGCTTCTGGCGCCCAGCCAGGTGGTGTAGCTCTCGATATAGCCGCGCACACCCGCGTCGAGCTTGTCGCCCAAGGTTCTGTCGTATAGCTCCACCCGCGCTGGTCTGATGCGGACGATCAGGTCGGGCAGGGGCGCCCCAGGCAGCGCCAGCAGCAACGGGTCCGGGTCGACGGTGTTGACGCAGCTTAGCCGCGCCACCTGTCTGCGGGCCTGCGCGTAGGGTGTCGGCAGCCGCGTCTCCCGCCATTTCTCGGCCACCTCGCTCGGGGTGTTGTACGGATCGTCAGTGATCATCAAGCGCGGCGAACCCTCTGCGCAATCGACGGCTGTGCCACCCGTATCGGTCTGTGCCGCGCCGGCGCAGCTGAAAATGCAAAGGACCATCGCCGCCGCTCGTTTCACTTAAGCCTCCCTTGTCGCAGGCGCGATCACGATCCCGGGCTTGCGCCTTGAGCGTTGCCGCCGCATCAGCTTGTACGCGGCCGGAATCACGAACATCGACAACAGCGGCGCGCTCAGCATGCCGCCTACCATCGGCGCTGCGATGCGCTGCATGATCTCCGCGCCGGTACCGGTGGAAAGCATCACCGGGATCAGGCCGGCGACAATCACGGCGATGGTCATGGTCTTGGGGCGCACCCGCTGCACCGCGCCCTGCTCGATGGCGGCATCCAGCGCAGCTGCGTCGAGCGGATGGCCGCCATTCGCCGCGATCCGCTTTTCGATCGCCTGGCGGAGAAACAGCAGCATCACCACGCCGAACTCGGCCGCCACCCCGGCCAGTGCGATGAATCCGACCGCGCTTGCCACCGAAAGGTTGTAGCCCAGCAACCACATCAGCCAGAACCCTCCCGACACCGCGATCGGCAGGGTAGCCATGATCAAGAGCGCCTCGCCAGCGCGGCTGAAAATGACGTGCAGCAGGACGAAGATGATCAACAGGGTGAACGGCACCACCACCGCCAGGCGCTGCTTGGCGCGCTCCAGGTACTCGAACTGGCCGGACCAGGTGACCGAATAACCGGGCGTGAGCTTCACTTGTTCGGCCACTGCGCGGCGCGCGTCGTTCACCACCGCCACCAGATCGCGGCCGCGAATGTCGACGTAAATCCAGCCGGAGAGTCGCGCGTTCTCGCTTTTGAGCATCGGCGGGCCGTCCTCGATGGCGATGTCGGCTAACTG
>JAYTDE010000911.1:0-4244 GCA_043736195.1 Burkholderiales bacterium
CAGCGGCAATTGACGCGGCTGGAAATTGACCATACCGGCATCGATTACGAGTGCCGGTACACCGCTTGCAGCACTCTTGCCGCTGGCCTCGCGTTCTTCTTCAACCATGCCGCGGCGCCGCTGAATGTAGGCATCACGCACGAACGAATACTTGTCAAGCGCGGCCTCTTCCAGCACATTGGTGGCGTCGAGAAAATCGGCCCGGCGATTCACCGCGCGTAAGGAAAACGCCACATTGCGCGTCGGTATGTGATTCGCCCAGACCGGATCCAGGTTGGAATAAATCAGCGTGCCTACACCATCGCGAATGCTCGACGGCCCGAGGATCGGCAACACCAGATAAGGGCCGGCGGCGAAACCCCACTTGCCAAAGGTCTGGCCGAAATCGCGATTATGCTTTTCCAATCCGACCTTGCTCGCAACATCGAAACACCCCAGGAGCCCCACGGTCGAGTTGATCAAAACCCGGCAGGCGTCGGTTATGGCGTCGCCGGGCTTGCCTTGCAAAAGGCTGTTGATACTGACGAACACATCGTTGATATTGGAAAAAACATTGCCCACGCAATCGCGCGCCGGTTCCGGCACTACCGCCTTGTAGCCGGTCGCCACCGGCTTGAGCACCGCGTTGTCGACGCCCTCGTTGAAGCTGAACATCGCCCGGTTGAAACCCTCGAACGGGTCACCTGGCGTATTCGAAGACGCGCACCCCCCCGCTGCCAGCGCAAACACTAGCAGGCCCACCCCACGGCACCTCGCGAAGAAACTCATTTTCCGCCCTTGTTGTCGCTCTTGCCTTCAGCCGCCTTGTCGAAAACGAGCTTGCTGATCAGTTCTTCCAGCACCATCGCCGACGAAGTCGACTTGATCTTGTCGCCCGCTCCGAGCTTCACGCTGTCGCCCCCCGGCGACAGCCCGATGTATTGTTCGCCCAAAAGACCTGCCGTGAGTATCTTCGCCGACGTGTCCTTGGGAAAAGTGAACCCCTTGTTCATGGCCAGGGTCACCACAGCCTGATATTCCTGATCGTCGAACGAAACCTGCGCAACCCGACCTACCACCACGCCGGCACTTTTCACCGGGGCTCGCACTTTCAGACCACCAATGTTATCAAATTTGGCAAGCACTTGATATGTTTCGGAAAAGTTGAAAGATGCCAGATTTCCGGCTTTCAACGCCAGGACCAATATGGCAGCAAAGCCGGCCACCACAAACAGGCCGACCCAGAGATCCGTGAGTTTACGATTCATGTCACCCGCCCTCACGCACCCGTAAACATGAGCGCGGTCAAAATAAAGTCAAGCGCCAGCACCGCCAGCGACGAAGTCACCACCGTGCGCGTGGTAGCGTGCGATACACCCTCGGGTGTCGGTTGCGCATCGTATCCCTCGAAAACCGCTATGAAAGTCACGGCGAATCCGAACACCACGCTCTTGATCACGCCGTTGCCTACGTCCTCAATCCAATCGACACCGTTTTGCATCTGGCTCCAGAATGCGCCCTCGTCAACCCCGATCATGACCACACCGACAATATAGCCCCCGAACACACCAACGGCCGAAAACATCCCTGCCAGGAGCGGCATAGCAATCACTCCGGCCCAGAAACGCGGCGCGAGAATCCGCGCGATCGGCGAGACCGCCATCATTTCCATCGCCGACAACTGCTCGCCGGCTTTCATCAATCCAATTTCCGCCGTGATCGAGGTGCCGGCGCGTCCAGCGAATAGCAGAGCGGTAATGACCGGACCAAGTTCGCGCACCAGCGACAGCGTGACCAAAAGGCCGAGTGCCTGCTCCGAGCCGTATCTCTGCAAGGTATTGTAGCCCTGCAGGCCCAGCACGAAACCCACAAACAAACCCGAGACCAGAATGATCACCAGCGAATAGTTGCCGATAAAATGTACCTGCGCCACGGTCAGCCTGAAACGACGGAAGGCCGGCCCGGACGCTGCCAGCAGAGAGAAAAACAGGCGTGTCGCGTAACCGAGCTTGGCCACGACGTCGGTGACCAGATGCCCGAGCTGCCGCAACGCTTCGATCACCGCGGCAGCCCCAGGTCCCGGCCATAGTCATCGGCGGGGTAATGAAAGCGCACCGGGCCCTCGGGGCTGCCGGCGATGAACTGCCGCACATAGGGCAAGTCGGAGGCGCGAATCTCGGACGGCGTGCCCTGCGCGACGATCCTTCCCTCGGCCAGAAAATACACGTAGTCGACAATCGCCAGCGATTCATGCACATCGTGGGTGACGACGATCGATGCCGCGCCCAGTGCATCGTTCAGGCTGCGGATCAGGTTCGCCGTGATGCCCAGGGATATCGGATCGAGACCGGCGAACGGTTCGTCGTACATGATCAATTGCGGGTCGAGCGCTATGGCGCGCGCCAGCGCCACCCGGCGCGACATGCCGCCGGAGATCTCCGCGGGCATCAAGCCGTGCGCGCCGCGCAGGCCCACTGCATGCAATTTCATCAGCACCAGATCGCGAATAGCCGATTCCGGCAGGGTGGTGTGCTCGCGCAGCGGAAACGCGACATTGTCGAAAACGCTCATGTCGGTGAACAGGGCGCCGAACTGGAACAGCATTCCCATGCGGCGGCGCAGCGCATACAGGCCTTTCAGATTCTGTGCGTGCACATCCTGGCCGTCGAACATCACGCTGCCCGCCTGCGGGCGCACTTGCCCGCCCAGCAATCGCAACACGGTGGTTTTGCCGGACCCCGACCCCCCCATCAATGCCACCAGTTGGCCGCGCTTGACCTCAAGGTCAAGTCCGGCAAGGATCTGCCGGCCGGCGGCACCGGTCAAATTGGGATACGCGAAGGAGGCGCCCTTGATGCTTACAAAAGGTGAAGGCGAAGGCACGTGGCTTGGCGGGAACAGCGTTGCGGATCGCGCAGTTTAGCAGGAGCACCTGACGATCGCCGAGACCTGCGGGCACGCGCACGACCTGCGCTATAGTGTGCCTACCACCACCTTGGACCAATCGCGAGCCCCAGTGACAGCTGCGCTGAATTTCATCGATATCAGCAAGCATTTTGGCGGCGCGCACGCATTGAATCGGGTCAACTTCACCGTAAATCCGGGGCTTGCATTCGGCCTCGCAGGTGTCAATGGTGCCGGCAAGACCACGCTGCTCAAGTGCATGCTCGACCTGTGTTCGGCCAGCAGTGGAACGGTTGAGATTTTCGACGTGCCGGCAACCGAAAACCGCGCCCGCGCACGTCTGGCGTTCCTGCCCGAACGCTTCATCCCGCCCTACTACCAGACCGGTCGCGACTTCCTGCGCATGATGGCAGGCCTGCGCGGTGACAGTTTCGATGAAGCGCAGGCGTGCTCGATGTTCGAGCGCCTCGACCTCGACCAATCGGCGCTGACCCGCCCGGTCAAGACCTACTCCAAAGGCATGACGCAGAAACTGGGGCTGGCAAGCTGCTTCATGGCCGACCGCGAGCTCATCGTTCTCGACGAACCGATGAGTGGCCTCGATCCCAAGGCCAGGGCGCATGTGAAGGTTCTGCTGAACGATCTGAAGCGCCGCGGCTACACCTTGTTTTTCACCTCTCACGCGCTGATCGACATCGAGGAAACCTGCGAACAAATGGCTGTGTTGCACGGCGGCAGCCTGCGCTTCGTCGGTACGCCGGCGGCACTGCGCGCACGCAGTGAATCCATCAGCCTGGAGCGCGCGTTCCTCGACCTGATCGCCGCGCCGGAGGCAATCGCCACATGAGCGGCGAGAGCGCCCCGACCCCGCGCTCCTGCCTCCTTCTGGTGGACGACGATCCGCTGATCGTGGACACCTTGAGCATAGTGCTGGGGCAGCATTTCGACGTCGTCAGCGCCGATTGCCATGATGCCGCCCTGGCCTGCCTGGAAGCGCAGGTGAGCCTGCCGGAAGTGGCACTGGTCGACTTGGGGCTGCCGCCGACGCCACATGCGCCGGATGAAGGCTACCGGCTGATTGCGAGCCTCTTGGCACGCGCACCTGCGATGAAAATCGTGGTTCTTTCCGGGCAATCGGACGATATCGCGGGCCGCCACGCGCGCGCGCTGGGGGCAACCGAATTCGTCTCAAAGCCGACCCGGCCCACCGAGTTGTTGCGCATCCTGGCCAAAGTCGCCGCCGCCGCCGGCGCCGAACGCGAAGCAGCGCGACCGCGGTCGACCAGCAGTGCGGCCTTGAACGCACTGATCGGCGAATCTCCCCAAATGCTGGGACTCAAGACGCAGATCCGGCTGTATGC
>JAYTDE010000912.1:0-4694 GCA_043736195.1 Burkholderiales bacterium
AAGAATCATCCTAACACGGGTAACACGAGGAAGCATTTTTCGATAAGGGCGGCCACCATCGCTGCCGGCGCGGCACGTCGGTGTGCAAAGGGGTCTGTCCTGGCTAACGTTGACCACCTGGATTTCGATCACCGCGAAGCGGAACCGCTGCGCACGAAGGCCAGCACCCCGGAATAGTCTTTGGCATCGCCAGTCTCAGCGCCTCGAGGTAACGCGGCCGGGTTTCTCCGCGGGCGACCAAGTCGCCTGCGCCCCAATCGAATCGGGATCCAGGCTTTAACCTGGTTTTTAAACATTTCATTCCAGGCTGCCACCTGGCTTTAAATCTGTTTCCAATGCTGGGCGACAATTGACCGATATTTGCTCGTCGCCATCGTCAAGAAGGAGCTTCAACTCCATGCTTCGGCTTAAACCTGTCTACAGACCTTGGACAACCATTGACAGCGACTCGGCGGCCGGGGTGCGATGACGACTTCGCAAACATCCTCCGCCGCGGCGCTGAGCGTCGCCACCTATCGGGCAGACCTGCTTTATCCAAGGGTCGCGCGCGTGGTCGACGCTTTGCTTGCGCGCGGAAAAGTCGTGGCGCCGGTCGACGTGTTGGTCGCCATCGACCTCCTCACCGCAGATCAGCTTCACGCGTGGCGCCATGGCCAGGTGCCTTACCTGGAGCGCGTTATCAGGTGCAACCTGCCCCGCCTGTCACGGCTGCTGCGCATTCTGCGGTTCAGCGCGCATGACTTGAATCTCAAACCCTCAGTCACCGCCTACGTGCGCCACGGCAAAGGTGCTCGGCTGCCGTTGCGCTTCACCAAATTCGGCGACGCGAAACTCGAACAGGCTTACTCGACGCACTTTATCTGGCCGGGTAGCGGCCCGTTCCACCGGCCGGCATCACGGGAACTGCCGGAGTGAGCGACCCGCAGGCGGACTTGTCGGCATTGCGCCGCGAACTGCAAGCCCTGCCGCGCGGCCAGTTGCTCGTCGTCGCCCAGCGGGCGATCGAGATGCTGCCGGACGCGGCCTTGCGCGCGCTGCTGGGCGACATGATTCAGATCGAGCGGCATTTGCAAGTGACGGCGCCCACACCGCTCCTCATCGATGAGGTTCGAGATTTCGGCGCGACCAGCATGAGCGGCCGGTTCTACGACGACTTCGCCGGCCATAGGCGCGGCCACCCGCAGCAATCCCGAGGCACGGATGGCTTCATTGCCGAGTTCAATCGACTGCTTGGCCGCTGCGTTCGCCAAGCGGATCCTGCCGCGGGAGCGATGACCTGCGAGTCCTTCGAGATCCTGTTCGGATTGCTGCGGTACATCAACGAGTGCCTGGACGACGTGGTCTACTTCGCCGACGATGGCGGGGTATGGTGCATCGGCGTGGACTGGTGCACAGCGCTTCCGGCCTACTTCAAATGCCTGGCGCTGAACCCTTCTGCCGAGGATTTCGCACAGTCTGTCGACCGGGTCATCGGCGATTTCGCTGAATCCGATCGCACCCGGTTTATGGGAGAAGCGCAGCGGGTAGCGAACACCGCGCAGAAAGCCTGCCTGGACGCATTGGCGCAGCAGCGAGCGGATCTGCCAAAGCATATTCAATCAAGCGGGACGGCAGATCAGAAAACACAGACCTGACACTCCGCAGGCACGGACGCCGCCTGTGTGCCGGCGGCACCGCTGACATACGCGTCGACAATCGCGGGGATCAGCATGGGGCGCGCGGTGCGCGGACCAGCGGGAGGCGCCTGCTGCGCTTGCGCCGCCGCGACGGCGGCGCGTTATCCGGCGCGCGAACCTTCGATCACCGGCACACCGACCGCTGCCGCGACCTGCGGCCACACCGGCGCCATGCAAGTGCAACCCAGCACGATCGCCTGCGCACCGTCCTCAACGATCGCGCGCTCGCATTCACGTGCGATCAACCCGATGATCCCATTCTCGTGCCGAGCCATGCGCTCCTGCACGCCGTGTGCTTGGCCCAGACGCAGCAACTCATCCTCCGCCGGCACATGCCGCACGCGCAGGCAGGCGGCTCCCGCCGCCACCGCACGCGTGCGTTCGTCGTAGATGAACTTCATTGAAGGTGGCCAGACCGTGACGCTCGAGAACTTGCGTCCGTCTTCGGCCGCGATGGTCATCGCCACCTCGCCTGCGCCGACAACCGGAATCGATACGGCCGCGCGCATCGCCTCGATGCCGTAGTCCGCATAGGTGTTGATGAAAACCGCCGCGCAGCCGGCGGCCTCGGCGCGCTGCGCCATCTCGACGTACGCCAGATCCACCACCAGGCGGTCGTAAGGATTGCCGGCAAACGCGGGCAGGCGCGAATGGATGAGCTCCGGTACGCAGTAGGCATTGGCGAGTTCCGCCAGATGCGGCGGCATCACCGGTGTGCGCGTGCCGCTGCCGAGAACCGCGATGCGGGCGGGTGGGGTTGCCTGGGTGGAATTCACGTCATGCTCCCGGTTCGTCTGTGCGGATGATGGCTCAAAGGGGATTGTTGTCCGCTCAGTCGCGCAGCGCGCCGCTGGCGCGCGCCGCTTCGCGATCGGCCGCATGCTGGAACTGCGGCGTCTGGTCGCGCGGCTGGCGCGTGTCGCCGGCATCTGTGCGCATCGCGTTGGCGCGCCATTGACCGAGGGTATCCCATTGATTGGGCAGGTGCCGGAGCTCTTCGGCCCGCATCATCGTTTGCAGGCCATGGAGCGCGGCGCGCACAATGCCAAGTTGGTCGGCCGGGTCGAAGGGCTTGCCGGTCGAATGCCCCAGCGGATAGTCGACGAAGGTTAAGCGCGGCGCGCGGCCGGCCGCGAAAATATCCAGGGCGCTACCCAGGCACATGGTCGAAATGCCGTGGGCCTCGAGGTGGCGGGCAACCAGACACACGGTCTGGTGGCATACGGGTCACATCGCCGCAAGGAGCGCCGCGTCAACCTTCTGTTCGCGCAAGCCCGCCAGCAGGGCCGGGGCGATCTCCTCGCGCACGCGCCGCTGCGAATACACCCCGCCCATGCAGGAAAAGACCTCGTCGGCCAGGCCGCCGATGAACCCCTCGGCTGCCAGCGTACGCAGCGCCGTCAGCGGAACCAGGCAATCCGGGTCACGCCGCGCATCCACCAGGTAGTTCTCCGTGATGTGCGAAAAACGCAGGTCGGCCGCCGGCGTGGACGACGCGATGCGCCGGATCGAGGTGTCGTCCTTGTAGTGGTATGCCACCTGCCCCAAGGCATAGGCGCCGGAGGTCGACACCACGCCAACGCGCGCGTCGGCCAGGCGCTTGCCAAGCGGCGTCCAGGCCGGCGCGTCATCGGCCCGGAACCAGCGATAAGGCGTGTAGCCGAGCGCCTTGTAGCGATCGGTGATGGCTTGCATGTAGGCTACCGTCATCGAAAATCCCTTTCGCGTCAATCCCTGAATCCGGCGCTTGGGCGACGCGGCAATCCGTGAGTCGCGGACCCGCGGCGCCAACCGTACAAGCGCGCTGCGTCACCGAGTCTACTTCGCCCCCGGCGCGTGCCGCGGGCGCGGACCGCATGGCAAGTAGACGTCGGTTCGTCCGCGCGAGCACGACTAGCCGCGCGGGCGTGGTCAGCCGGCGGGCAACACCATGTAAAAGCCGTTGAGCTTGTTGCCGTCCAGGTCGCGGAAATAGCCGGCGTAGAAACCCTCGCTGCGCGGGCCGGGCGCGCCTTCGTCCAGCCCGCCCAGCTCCAGCGCCTTGGCATGCAGCGCACGCACCTCTTCCTCCGACTTGCAAAGAACCGAGATCATGGTGCCGTTGCCGACGGTGGCGGCCTTCTTGTCGTATGGGGTGAGCACGCCGAACATGGGCTGCGCGAAGTCGGGCCCCCAGGCGGCGCCCTGCTCGCCCCAGTCCATCAGCCGCTTGATGCCGATGGCGGCGAACAGTGCATCGTAGAACGCCTTGGCGCGCGGCAGGTCGTTGGTGCCCAGGCAGGTGTAGGCGATCATCGCTTTTCTCCTTTCAAAAAGATGTTCAAGGCTTGGCTGAGTTGCAAGAACAACAAGTGGCTCAGTTGCCAGAACCATGTGAGCCAGCGGGAACGTGATCGCTATCTTAATTTTTTCCCGCGCGCATGGGTGTGGCGGCCAGGCAGGGTCGACTGACAGCCGCCCGGCTAGAACAGCTGCCCCTGGCCTTCTGGCGCAGGACGACCGCGGCGCGTCTTCGGCGCCAGCGGCAACAAGCCGCTTTTTCGTGAACCGTGCTTTTGCTGGATTTCCTCCGCTTCGGCGCGGGAGGCGCGCGTCTTGCGCAGGCCATAGAGTTTTTCCTTCGCTTGCGCCAACGCCGTGCGCTCATCCACGATCGGGCCTGGGTATGCGGCGCTTCCCAGCTCCGGAACCCATTGTCGTATGTACAGCCCCTGCGGATCCTGATCACGCGCCTGCTTCGCCGGCGAATAGATGCGCAAGGTGTTGATGCCGGTCGTGCCGGACTGCATCTGCATCTGGCTCCAGTGAATGCCGGGCTCGAAATCGAGGAATTGGCGCGCCAGGAAGAGCCCGGGTGCGCGCCAGTGCAACCATTGTTACCGGCGGCGCAAAACCGACAAGAGTTGGCGACGAAAAAAACTGGTTAGCATGGCTGTAAGCGCGAAAATGCCGCGCTTACAGCCATGGTTCAGTGTATCGCCTCTCCACCGCGTCAAGGGTTCGCTTCGCCGGGCTGCG
>JAYTDE010000913.1:0-2911 GCA_043736195.1 Burkholderiales bacterium
ATCACCACGCCTGACGACACCCATCCGCGGATCGCGATCGCGGCTGCTGCCGCGGGCAAGCACATCCTGTTGCAAAAGCCGATGGCGCGCACCGCCTGCGAATGCCGCCATATCATCGCCGCAGCGGATGCGGCGGGCGTGCGCCTGCAGGTCAGTTTCATGCATCGCTATTTCGAGGAAGTGGTGCTGGCCAGGCAACTGCTGGCCGACGGCGCCATCGGCCGGCCGTATTCGATGCGCCTGCGCAACGCCACCCCCGGCGCCGATTGGGGCGCGTGGTTCTACCAGAAGGCGCGCGTCGGCGGCGGGGTGGTGATGCAGTTGGGGGTGCACGGCATCGACCTGTTGCGCCACCTGGTAGGCGATATCGAAGCGGTCAGTGCGAATACGGCCCTGATGCGCACCGAACGCAGCCTGGCCGATGGCAGCGTGGTCCACCCCGACAACGAAGACCATGCGCTTGCCCTGTATCGCTTCGAATCCGGTGCATTGGCGACCCACGAGATGAGCATGAGCGAGCTGGCCGGCTGCGACCGCTTCACCCTGGAGATCTATGGCGAGCGCGGCACGCTGTGGCTGCGCTCCGGGCGCGGACTGCTGGCGCTGTACGCGCCTGACCATACCGGCACGCGCGACTGGATGCTGCCGGCGCTTGGCGCGGCGGAACCCGGGGCGCGCCAGCATCAGGCCTTCCTGGAGTTTGTGCGCGGCGAGGCTGCGCCAGACGATACCGCCGCCGCTGGCTTGGCCAGCGTGCTGGTGGCGCAGGCGATCTATCGTGCGAACATATCGCGCCGCGAGGAAACCATCGAACCTGCGAGAGGGCTGCAATGAGTCGGCCGATACGGGTGGCGGTGCTGAGCTTCGCCCACTATCACGCGAATTTCTGGACCGAAGTGTTCAAGGCATCGCCATTGGCCACATTGGTCGGCATCTGGGATCACGAGCGCGTGCGCGGCCAGACAGGAGCGGCTGCACATGCCGTCACCTTCAACGCCGACCTCGATGGCTTGCTGGAAGAGTGCGATGCGGTGGCCATTTGTTCGGAGACCGTGCGCCATGCCGAGCTGATCGAGCGTGCCGCGCAGGCCGGCTGCGCGATCCTGTGCGAGAAGCCGCTGGCGACCTCGCTTCTGCAGTGCGATCGCATCGCCCGCGCGGTTGAAGCAACTGGAATTTTGTTCATGCAGAGCTTTCCCAAGCGTTTCGACCCGGTGAATCACGAATTGAAACGGCGGCTGGACGCAGGAGAGTTCGGCCGGGTGGGCCTGGTGCGCGTACGCCATGGCCACTACTACGGGCTCGATGCCGGTTTTGCCGCAAGTTGGCATGCCGATCCACTGCTAAGCGGCGGTGGCACGCTGCTCGACGAAGGTGTGCACGGCGCGGATTTCCTGCGCTGGATGTTCGGTGAGCCGCAATCCGTGACCGCGATCACCTCTAGCGCGATGCTGGGCCTTGGGGTCGAAGACCTGGCGCTCGCCACCTATCGCTACGCCGACGGCATGCAGGCCGAGTTGAGCACCAGCTGGAGCTTTGTCGCGGCCGCGGATTCAATCGAAGTCTATGGTGACCAGGGGACGGCGCTGATCGGCGGGGTCGACCTGGCGTCGAAGGATTTTTGCAACAACGCCTGGTTGCGGACCTATTCAGGCGGTGATCGGCAATGGCAGGTCTCCGACATCGTGCCGCGCTTCAAGCTCGGTGGTTTTCACCAGCAGAACGCGCACGCCTTTCTCGACGCACTTGCGCACCAGACGCCACCCCCGATCACGCTGGCCGATGGCCGGCGCGCGCTGGCGATGATTCTCGCGGCCTATGAGGCGGCGGCGAGTGGTCGCGCGGTGAACATCCGTTACTGATTTCGCCAGTCACAGCCACATCGGATTGCGTGCTTTCCACCACCGGAGATTGAATTGAACCCGACTGCCAGACTCAAGATCGCCCTATTCGGCTGCGGCAACTTTTCGCGCCGCTATCACGTGCCGGCCCTCGATGCGGAAGCGCGCGCGGTGCTGGCGATGATCTGCGACACCGGCGATGCGCCGGCCTTGCGCGAGCTCGCCGCCCGCACCGGTGCGACCCTGACCCCGCGCATCGAGGACCTGTTCGCGCCCGGTGCGGTTGACGCCGTCATCATCAGCACGCCGCACACGCTGCATGCAGGGCATGCCATGCAGTGCCTGGCGCACGGCAAGCATGTGCTGGTCGACAAGCCCTTTGTGATGCGCGCGGCCGAAGCCCGGCAGCTGGAGCAGGCCGCGCAAGCCGGCGGGCTGGTTGGCGCAGTGGCATTCAACCGGCGCTTCGACGCCAGTTGCCTGCGCGCCAGGCAATTGATTCGCGATGGCGCGCTCGGCGAAATCCGCTATGTCGAGACGGTGCAACTGGGCTACGAACCCAGGGGCTGGTTTCTCGATCCGGCACTCGGCGGTGGCGGACCATTCACCGGGCGCGGTGCGCACATGGCCGACCTCCTGCCCTGGCTCTTGGACCGCAAGCCCGAACGGGTGCGCGCGGTGACGCGCGCGGGTCCGCCGGGGCGCACCGATGCCGGCGGTTTCATCGAAGTCGATTTCGGCGCCCTGCGCTGCCATCTCACCTGTATCGAGGCGGGTTTGCACATGTGGGATGAGATTCGCATCTTCGGCGACCACGGCCTGATCGAACTGCGCCGTCCGCTCGATATACCGCTGGGCTGGCAGCTCACGCACTGGAATCGTGGCCGCCAGCCGATCGAGTCGATCGAGGCGGACGACACGCCGGGTGCGGCCACGCATGACTTCATCAGCGCGATCATCGACCGGGCGCAGAGCCCGGCCTGCACCTTCACGCAGGCATGGAACTCGGTACGGGTGATCGAGCTTGCGTTTGAATCGGCCGGCCGAGACGGCGCATGGCTGGAGGTGGG
>JAYTDE010000914.1:0-11069 GCA_043736195.1 Burkholderiales bacterium
TGTTCGTTTGGAACAACCCCTCGGGTGAGGGGGCGAGGTCACATTTTGAATCCGGATCAGCACTGTGAGATTCTCCGCGTAGCGGCTTCGTCCAACCCGGCAGTCGAGGGGATCTGCGCAAAAAGCCGCGCAGCCCCTTCACTTCTACGTTGGGCGTAAGAAAGAGAGACCGTTCATACCGACGATTTCGATGTTCTATGGCATTCTTATCCGAATGTTTTTCTACGATACGAACAAACACCACGTGTCGCACATTCACGCCGAATATCAGGGGCAAGTAGCCGTGTACTCCATTCACGACGGAGCGGTTTTGGCCGGTGAAATTCCGCCGAGGCAGCACAAACTGGTCGCCGCCTGGATTGAAATACATCATGACGATCTGCAGGCTGACTGGCAATTGGCGGTGGCCGGCAAGAAACCCTTTCCAATTCGAGGGCTGGACCAATGACTATTGTGGAGATCATTCCGAAAGCGAATTACATGCTTTACGTCAAAACCGACGATGGCAAGGAGGGTTTTTTTGATGTGCGACCTTACCTTGAATCGGAGGCATTCGCGCCGCTAAAAGACCGGAGAGAGTTCGAGCGGATCCGCAACGGTAAGTACTTTGTTGAATGGGACTGCGGTGCCGACCTTTCTGCAGACACCATACAAGCGCTATGGAGAACGACAATTGACGACGCCCAACAAGGCGCTTCCGCCGACGCGCAAGAAACGGCGCGCCGCTGAGATTTGTCGTTAGCCGCTACTAATGATTCGCGCCGGACTTACAAAAGCCAACCGAACCTCGGGCGAGTGGGTTTTTGTCGACCTCGGTTTTGCAAAAGCCGCGAAGAGTTGCGGCTTGCTTGTCGGCGACGAAAAGGCCAAAGAGGTGTCGTTCTCCCAGCTCAAAACGGAGATGCTAGAAATTGTTGCCGCCGATGGAAAGCCGCTGAATCTATTGATTGAAGCCTCCCTGTCGGTCGCGTTTAACCAAAACGGAAATCCGACCGGACGTCTCGTCGAGCGAAGGGAAAGCCAGACTCGATATTGGTACGTCGGACTCGGCTGTAGCGTTCTCGTCGCCGCAACCTATCTGCTCCGAGCACTTCACGATGTTCGACCAAAGCGCGACATTCGCCTCTTTGAAGGGCTGGCCTCATTCAAACCCAAGGGTGTTCGCTCATCTCATAGCGGCGACGTTCTTAACCTGCGGGAAATTGTTTGGCAGGGCAAGTCGAAATTGGGGTGCATCGTTCCGCCTGAACAACTCGCAGCATCACCGAAGGACATGCTGCGTTCTGCCTTTCTTGTCGCTGGAATGGACTTTGGAGTTCCACCAGTTGTTGCGCTTGGCGGCTAAGCGTTCGATGTATGGGGCGCCACCTAGATGGGATTGATGGGGCGGCCCGCGCAAACTGATTGGTACGGTGCCTCTTTGAAAAACCATCCAACAAACCGCTGGAGCAGACGCGCTCGGCGCACAGTTCAGCGGCAGGCCGTTATGTATGCGTAGAAACATGATTCGGATGCCGCGATGAAATTTGAGTGGGATTCTCGAAAAGCCGAGATCAATCTTCGCAAACACGGAGTCTCGTTCGACGAAGCAGCCTCGATTTTCCTTGACAGCATGGCACTTTCCGGCCCAGACCCCGACCATTCAATTGGTGAGTCACGATATATTTCTTTTGGAATTTCGCGGCTGGGATGACTGTTGTCGGTTTCACATACATACCGTCCCGGTGCGATTCGAATTATCATGGCGCGTCGCATGACGCGTGGCGAAAGGAAAAACTATGAAGAAGGCTGAGATCGAAATGCGAGAGGAATACAAACGGTCGGACTTCTCGAAACTGGAAAGAGGAAAGTTCTATGCGGAAGTGGCCGCCGGCACTTCGGTCGCGCTACTTGAGCCGACGATCGCCAAAGCTTTTCCCACTTCCAAGGCCGTGAATGAAGCCCTTGGTGGCTTACTTGAGCCGGCCGAGAAAACATCCCGCATATCCCGGCGCGCCACGCGGACGCGTGCAAAGGCGGCACGCGCCGGTTAGCTTGACGTTGAGGCTGTAGGAAAAACCTCCCATGATCGACAAGAGCCGTCATCGCTGTCGAGGCTAGGTGTCGCACTTCATTTTGACGCGGAGAGCCCGCTGAAATCGTCGTCTTCGCCATCACCCACTTTATTCGGCGGCCAACCTACTGGCGGCACCTACGTGACGCCCCTTATTGATGAGTAAAGACGAAAAAATCATACGATCCGGCCCATTCAAGGGGAAGAAGATCACGTTCGCCTCTACCGACAGGGTTGAGGAGTTCAAGACCCTCGCCGACGACTTCATGCTCGATGTGTTCGAACTTGAACCGGGCGACTACGCTATTTCGGATGAATCCGATCTGCGTGACTTTGTGTCGTTTTTTGAAGAGGATCGGGCGGACGCCTGGACGCGGATGCGGGAACACTACGGCCTGAAACGCGAAGAACTGCAATCGACTCTCTTGATTGACGTGTTCGGGGAGATTGCAAACCGTCGGAAACTCCAGTAACTCTGTTCATCCCCATCAAGGCGACATTGGCGATCGATTCCATCGCAGGTTCAATGTCAATCACGGGGCTATCGCCAAGCGGCAAGGAAGTCATGAACCACAAGCGCGGGAAGCGGAAGAATGCAAGGGCTGGCTGCTTGTTGTGCAAGCCGAACAAGATGAACGGCTGGAATAAAGACAAGCTCGGCCACAGCGGATTTGGCAATTTGAAGATGGTGGTGCTTGCCAAAAAAGACTTGCGGGACGGCACATGAGGTGCGTCTTCAACCTATTGATGAACACGAACGCTGCGCAATGAAGCCGCGCAGCGTCGGATGACCGTGATGAACCACAACACGTTCATGCGGAGCGAGACGACATGATCGCGAAGTTCAAGCTTGATCCTATTCGCTTGCAGAGTAGTGGCGGTTTTTCGCGTGCCGAGATTGCGCGGATCGAAAAGCCGGTAAACAGTCACCGAAGCGAACTGATGGAGATCTGGAATGAGTATTTTGACCGCTGAGCTGGAGGTTCCATTTGCGCAAGGCGTCACTTTGTCCGACGATACACTTCGAGTCGACTTGAGTGACGGGCGAACCATCTCCGTTCCACTCGCTTGGTATCCACGGTTGTCGCATGCTTCATTGGCTGAGCTAAAGCACTGGCGCCTGATCGGCCGTGGCTTGGGCATCCACTGGAGTGATCTCGACGAAGACATCAGCGTCGAGGGCTTGCTGGCAGGCGAGCCGTCAGGCGAGAGCCAGGCGTCTTTCGGGAAATGGCTTGCGAAACGATCGCAGCGCCTGGCGACGCGCAGAACACGGGCGCGCGAAAAGGCACCGCGCGCCGGTTAGCGTCGCGCCGGGCTTCTCAGTCAGCGCCAGCCGCTTGTCCCCAGGCTTGTGTGTCCGCTTCGCATCGCCGACAATTCGACCATGCCACTCACCGCCGCACATTCACTGTCTGCCAGCCCATGAAAATCGCGATCCTCGGGGGCGGCAATGGCGCCTACGCGGCGGCTGCCGACCTTTCCGAGCAAGGCCATTCGGTGCGCTTCTGGCGTCGCGACGCCGCCGCGCTGGCGGCGGCGCAGCTTGCAGGGTCGATCCAACTGAAGGATGTGCGCGGCGCGCGTGACGTGGCGATCGCCTGCATCACGCCGGACATCGGCGTGGCGGTAGGTGGCGCCGAGTTGATCCTCTTGCCCGGTCCGGCGCAAGCGCAAATCGATATCGCGCGGGCGATGGCGCCACATGTGAGCGATGGTCAGGTGGTGTTCCTGCCGCCCGGCACTTTCGGCAGCGTCTGCATTGCGCGCGCGTTGCGCGCGGCCGGGAGCGAGGCGCAGGTCACGTTCGCAGAAACCGGTACCTTGCCGTATCTCACCCGCAAGCACGGCCCGCGCGAGGTGGCCATCACCATGCGCGCCAAGCGCCTGCCGACTGGTGCCTTTCCGGCTGATCGCAGCAACCACGCGTTTAAGGTGATTGCCGCGGCGTATCCGGCGATCGAGCCGATCGAAGACGCCTTGTCGGGCGCACTCATGAACGCCGGCCCGATCATCCACCCGCCGCTGATTCTCATGAATGCCGGCCCGCTCGAGCATTTCGAGCGCTGGGACATCCACAAGGAAGGTACCCAGCCGTCGATACGCCGCATTCACGATGCGCTCGATGCCGAGCGCATCGCGGTACGCGTGGCGCTGGGTTACAAGCCCTACCACTTTCCGCTGCGCGATCACTACAGCACCGATCAATGGATGTACGGCGACGCCCACGACCGCCTGATCGAATCGGGCGACTGGCGCGAGAAGATCGACCTGCAAACCCACCGCTACATGCGCGAAGACATCGTCTACGGCCTGGCGTTCCTGGTGTCGGTGGCCGACTGGGCCGGCGTCAAGGCGCCGGTTGCCACCGGCCTGCTGGCGATCGCCTCCGGGGTGATCGGCGAAAACATTCGCGCCAGCAGTCCGCGCACCTTTGAAGCGACGGGGCTGGCAGGGCACTCCAGGCAACAGATGCAGGCCATGCTGCAGCATGGGCTCTGATCTTCCACTGATCGCATCTTTCGGCGCCGGGCGCATGGGGCGCGGCATCGCCCATGCTTTTGCCTATGCCGGCCACGAGGTACTGCTGATCGACAGCAAGCCGCGCACTGCGCAGCAACTGGAAGAAACACGCAATGCGGCGCTGGCCGAAGTCGACGCCAGCTTGGCCACGATCGCAGAACTTGGCGTTTTCGATGACGCATGGCGGCCGGCGATCCTCAAGCGCATCCATTTTGTCGCGCATGAAGAGGCGGCGGCGGCGCTGGCGCGTGCCGACGTGTTGTTCGAGGGCGTTCCCGAAACTGTCGAGGCCAAGCGCGCCGCGTTCGCCTTCGCCTGCCGCTACCTGCGTGCCGATGCGATTCTTACCTCGACCACCTCGACCATGCTGTCGACCGAACTGGCCGCGATGGTCACGCATCCAGAGCGCTTTCTCAATGCGCATTGGCTCAACCCGGCCTACCTGGTACCGCTGGTCGAAGTGTCGCCGCACCCCGGGTCCGATCCGGCGGTAGTGCTGCGGGTCAGGGCGTTGCTCGAAGCCATCGGCAAGAAGCCGGTGGTGTGCGCGGCGGCGCCGGGCTATATCGTGCCGCGCTTCCAGGTGCTGTTCATGAACGAGGCGGCGCGCATGGTCGAAGAGGGCCTTGCCACCGCTGAGGACATCGACCGCGCGATTCGCTACGGCTTCGGCTTTCGCTACGCCACCATGGGCGTGGTCGAGTTCATCGACTATGGCGGTGTCGACATTCTGTATCACGCCAGCCGCTACATGAGCCAGGCGCTGGGCGATGCGCGCTTTACCGCGCCCGACATTGTCGACCGGCACATGCGCGAGGGGCGCATCGGCCTCAAGAGTGGTGAAGGATTTTTCGACTATCGCGGCACTGATACGGCGGTCTATCGCGCGGACGTTCTCAAGCGACAAGTCGACCTGCTGAAGCATCTTGGCTTGCTGCCGGCACCACACGCAAGCCTGGCGCAGGCGCGCAAAGTCGTCGCAGCTGAAGTTGTGGATCCGGCTCAAGGTGGCTAAGCTTGTTTGCTCCGATTCGCACGAACAAATCGAGAGGGTTATGGCATGGTTGAGCGAAAATCGGTTGTGGATGCGCAGACCCTGATTCGCGCAGCACGCGAGCGTTCCAATGCCGCCATCGCCGTGCATGACATGGCCGGCATCGCGCGCGAATGGATGCCGGAGGTGAGTGTCCTCAGTTCCACCGGCAAGCAGACCATTGGGCACGCCGCCAACTTGGCGAATCTGGCGCGCCAGTTCAAACTGCGGCCGGATACCAAGTACATACGCACACCAAGTTCAATCGAGGTGTTCGTAGCCTGGGGTGTGGCCGCCGAACGCGGCGACTGGGTCGGCACCTGGACCGAACCCGACGGACCGCTGGTCATTGGCGGCACCTACCAGGCGCAATGGCGCCTTAACGACGGAGTCTGGCTGATCGCAGCCGAGTTGTTCGTGCCCACCTATTGTTCCGGCGGCGCGTACTGTACCCGGCATCCGCAGGCCAACTGACGCCGATCGTGCAGTCTCGCCAAGATTCGCGCCGACGCGGTTGTGGCACAGCCCGAAGGTCGATGATGGCTCAGTCGCCCTGTGCTGCAGTGTCTACGATCAGGCGCAGATGCTGGGCGTTTCGTTCCTCGAACAAAGCCATGCGCAACTCGAAGTGCGCAAGTATCAGCACCCGTTTTGTCGCACCTGCATGAAGCATTCGCTCGACTATTCCGTGGCGGAGCTTCCCGGCACGGCCTGACGGGTGCGCCCGGACATTGGCCAGTGTTGCCGCGGTTCAGGTTTTGATCGGCCGATTCCCCGGATACTGCTCGACTGCCGGATCGACATGCATCCACGGCAGTGCGCTGTCAGTCCAGATATTCATGGCCAGCTTGAGGCCAGACGCGTCGTCAAGCGTGCCGACTTTCAGGATCGTCATTTCCGGTACTTTCTCGCGCTGGCTGTAGAGCGAGGAACCGCAGTCGGCGCAGAAGAAGCGGTTCAGGCGGTTGCCGCTGTTGGCGGTGTCGGCATACATCGCAGGCTTGCCCGCTGTTACGGTCATGGCGCTGCTGGGTATGGCCGCGTTGTGGCTGGAGCCGGCGCCGGAGATCTTGCGACAGTGGGTGCAATGGCAGGCGATGACATTCTTCAACGGGGCGCTGACGGCATAGCGAATCGCGCCGCACAGGCAGCCGCCGGTGGCTGTTTGGTCCATGGTCTTGCTCCTGGGTGGTGTTTCATGTTTGAAGCGTGAAGGCTTCTGTGCAGCCGGACCGAATGCTGTTCCGGAACAGCGCAAGAATACCGTGATTGGACGTTTCGCATCCGCGCATCCGCGCATCCGAATATCCGGCGCGGCCCGCGCACTTCAAGCCTTGAGCGTGATCGGCTCCAGCGCGTCGCCCTGCGGCAGGATGCGGCCGATCACCGCGGTGTGGCTGTAGCCGGCCGCGCGCAGCGCCGCCACGCACGCCGCCGCACGCACGCCGGGCACGCTCGCCAGCAGGCCGCCGGCGGTCTGCGGATCGAAAATCAGCCGATAGCGCGGGTGCTCGATCATTTCCGCCTGATTGCGCAAGGCACGGCGCAGGCGCACGTTGGCCGGCTGCAGCGAACTCAGGATGCCGGCAAGCGCGGTTTCTTCGGCGCCGTCCAGCACCGGCAGGGCGCCCAGATCGAGTTCCGCATCCACGCCCGAGGGGCGCGTCATTTCCACCAGATGCCCGAGCAGGCCGAAGCCGGTCAGGTCGGTGCAGGCGGTGGCGCCGAAGTCGCGCAGGATGCGTGCGCCCTCGGCATTGCTCACGCACATCGAATCCAGCGCCGCATCGATCCAGCGCCCGCGCACCTTGAGCAGCGGCAGTGCTGCGAACAGGGTGCCGGTGCCGATCGGCTTGGTCAAGAGCAGGGCATCGCCGGCGCGCATGCCGCCCTTGCGCATCACCGCGGAGAGGCTCTCGTCGATCAGGCCGTTGATGGCGAAACCCAGTGCCAGTTCGTGCCCTTCGCCGGTGTGGCCGCCAACCAGCGCGCAGCCGGCGGCGTTCAATACCTCGACCGCTCCCGCCATCATCTGGTAGAGGGTGTCCTCGACCTTGGCTTCCAGCCCGGGCGGCACGGTTACCACCGAGGTGGCCGATTGCGGAACGCCTCCCATGGCGAAAATGTCGCCCAGCGAATGATTCGCCGCGACCTTGCCGAAGACGTAGGGGTCGTCGATGAAGGCGCGGAAAAAATCCACCGTGTGCACCATCGCCATGCCAGGCGGCACCCGTACCACGGCGGCGTCGTCCGGTGATTTCAGACCGATCAGCACGTCGTCACGCTGCACCGGATCAAGCGCGCCCAGGGCGCGCGATAGCACCGAAGCTCCTACTTTGGCGCCGCAGCCGCCGCAGCGCATGGCAATCGCCGAGATCGCCTGTGCCGCCTCTTCAGCCTGCAGCTTGACCGGCGATGGCGTCGGCGTCACCGGGGCTGCGTTTTGCGTCATGTCCGGCAGGTCGCTGAATTTCGCCATGAAGCGGCGATCGATCCAGTCTTTCAAGCGCCATACCCAGGCACCACGAAAGCCGAGCAGCCCGCGCGATGCCACCGCCAGCTTGTCGCCGGTGGAAATCAGGGCCAGCCAGCGGCGTTGCGGCTTGTAGGGAATCGGCGCATTGCCGGCCACCACCCGCCGCAGGTTTTCCGCCAGCGGCGGCCCCATGCGTACCGCGAACACGCCGGCTTTTTCCAGCGGGTGATTGATCATGGCGGCGATATCGCCGGCGGCGAACACCTGCGGGTCGGTGACGCTCTGCAAGGTGTCAACGACCCGAATGAAGCCGCTGTCATCGAGTTCCAGCCCGGTATCGCGCAGCCAGGCGGCGCCGCCGGCGCGCGTGACCCACATGATCTCGTCAGCCGCAAAGTGCCTGCCGTCACCGGTGGTCAGGCTGCCGGCGGCGACGGCGCGCACTTCGGCGTCACGGTGCAGTTGCACGCCGCGCTGGGCGAGCACCTGTTCGAACGCGTCGCGCACCCAGGCGTTGTGGGTTGGCAGGATGGTGGCGCCGCTGGTGAACAGGTGAAATTCAAGTTCGCCCGGATCGCGCCCGAGGCTCTGCAACTCATTGCGCAGGCGGAACTGCATCGCCAGCAGCAATTCGACCCCGCCGGCACCGCCACCGACGACTGCGATACGGGTTTTTCCCGCGTGCGTGCGCACCCTTTCGAGCAGTGCCAGCCAGCGCTGGTTGAATTCGAAAATCGGCTTGACCGGCACCGCATGCTCAGCTGCGCCTGGCACCGTGCCAAGTTGCGGGGTGGAGCCGATGTTGATCGACAACAGGTCGTAGGGCACAGGGGGACGGTCAGCCAGCAGTACCTTGCGTGCGATCCGATCCAGTCCGCTGACCTGGCCGCGGTAGAAGCGCGCACCGGCGAATTGCGCCAGGCGACGCAGGTCGATATGCACCTCGTCAAAGCTGTAGTGCCCGGCTATGTAGCCTGGCAGCATGCCGGAGTAGGGCGTGTCGGTATCGCGGCAGATCACCGTGAGGCGCACGCCCGGCAGCGGACGCATGCCGAAATTCCTGAGCACGCCGACATGGCTGTGACCGCCGCCGACAAGCACGATGTCGCGCAGTACAGGTTGATTGGTGGTTTGCATGAAAACCGTGGTTTGCCGCGGTAGCGCGACGCGAGGGTGCGAGTTTAGCGCCTGCCGGCGCGCGCACCGCAAGCCGGGTTGTGGCAGCATGCGGGACCGCGTTACTCCGAGGCCCTATCTTGAACCCCCTGTGTTTGACCATGCGTTTGCTGTTACCTGGCTGCGCGGCCCTGCTGCTGGCCGGATGCGGCGGCGTCAAGCTTTGGCCCTTCGGCACCGAAGAAGGGCGTGTAGTGGTGCCGCAAAATGCCACGCAGTACCGCTGCAACGCAAATCGCAATTTTTACCTGCGCTTTCTCGCCAGCGGCGAAGCCTGGGTCATATTGCCGGAGCGCGAGTTTCGCCTCGAGCGGGTTGCCAACGTGCCCGGCCGGCGTTTTTCCAACGGCAGTGCCGTGCTCGACCTCGGGGCGGAGGCGAATGCGGAGGCAACGCTCAACGATGGCCCGGCCATCGCGTTTTCCGGCTGCAAGGCAGGGGTACGGGAGTAGGGTCGGTAGCGCGCCGCCGCGCGGCGCTGGTTGTGGCAACGATGATGGCGAAGGTTAGAATCCGGGTTGCCTCACAGGCCGACATCAGTCTTGCGATTGTTCGCGCGGTGGGCAGGTCAGGATGATTGCCGATGGCGGCATCAAGCTGTGAAGGGATCTTCGTGCATGCACAAATGAAGCGCCGCGGTTTCGTCAATGCCGTTGCCGCCACGGCCGCGCTCCTGGCCGTACCGCGGGTGGCGCGCTCGCAAGCCTGGCCCGCCGGGCGCGTGACCTTCATCGTGCCATTTCCGGCCGGTGCCGCGACCGACATCACCGGGCGCATCATCGCCGAGAAGCTCACGCAAATGTGGGGCCAAGCGGTGGTGATCGACAACAAGGGCGGCGGCAACGGCTTGCCGGCGGCCGAAGCCGCGGCGCGCGCCAGGCCCGATGGCCACACCCTGTTCCTCACTTCGGCGATGACGCATGCGGTCAATCCGGCGCTGTACGACAAGCTGCCATATCACCCGCTTGACGATTTTGAGCCGGTGTCGCAATTCGCCCGCCTGCCCTTTGTGGTGCTGGTGCCCACCGACTCGCCGATCAAAACGCTCGCGGAGCTGACTGCGCTGCTCAAGGCCGAGCCTGGCCGCCACAACTTCGGCGCCGGTTCGCTGCCGGCGCGCATCGCGTCCGAAATGTACCGGCAACTGGCCGGGGTCGACGCGCTGCACATCGGCTACAAGAGTAATCCGCAGGCCTTCCCCGACCTGCTCTCGGGCCGCCTGACCTTCATGACCATCGACACCACCAACGGCCGCCTGCAGATCGACGGCGGCAGGATGCGTGGCCTGGCAGTGACAACCGCCATTCGGGAAGCCAAGCTGCCGCAGGTGCCGTCGGTGGTCGAGGCCGGCTTGCCGGACTTCCTGATTTCGACCTGGACCGGTTTCTACGCACCCAAGGGCACGCCGCGCGACCTGGTGCGGCGCATCCAGCGCGACATCGTCACCGCCTGCAATGACCCCCAGGTGCTGGCGCGTTTCGATGGCCTGGGCGGGCGCCCGGTCACTTCCACGCCGGAGGAATTCGGTGCCTTCACCCGCGCCGAGATCGAACGCTGGGGCAAGATCATCAAGAGCGCCAACATCAAGCTGGACTAGGAAAACACTGAATATATCCGTATGGAACAGGAATCGTTTTTGCATCGTCCTGCTTTGATTCAAAGCTGCCGTGCGAGAGGCAGCGATATAGGGACTTATTCAGTTTTCTCAGCAATTTGGAGACCACCATGCAATCAAGCCAACTCAAGGGCAACCAAGGCCCGCGCTATCGCCACAACCCGGACCAGAGCCGGCCCTATGAAACCATCGG
>JAYTDE010000915.1:0-2709 GCA_043736195.1 Burkholderiales bacterium
GGCGTCTCTTACGCCGATGCCATCGAGCGCGCCCATCAGTTGATCCCGGTGTTGCAGGAACGGGCGGCACGCGCCGAGGCGGCGCGCGGCTTGTTGCCGGAAACCGTTGCCGATCTTGATCGAAGTGGCTTGATGCGCTTCCTGCAACCGCGGCGCTGGGGCGGCATGGAACTCGATTTCGTGGCTATCGTCGACATCACCGACATCCTCGGCCGGGGTTGTGCGTCGACCGGCTGGACTGTTGCCAACATCGCGATCCATCACTGGATGCTGGCCCTGTATGAGGAGGAAGCACAGGAAGAGATCTGGGGCGGCAATCCGGACGCCTATATCGCTTCCGGGATTGCCTATCCGCAGGGGCGTGGCCAGGTGGTCGACGGCGGCATCCTGCTCTCGGGACACTGGAATTTCTCGTCCGGTGTCGGTAATTCCACCTGGAACATGCTGGCCTGCGTGGTGCGCGATGCCGACAACAAGATCACCGACTATCGCATGTGCGTGGTGCCGGAAGCGCAATACGAGATCGTCGACGACTGGCAGGTGATGGGCTTAGCCGGTACCGGCAGCAAGTCGGTCAAATGCGAGAGCGTGTTCGTGCCCGAATACCGCGCCTTGTCGATGCTGCGCGGTCACAGCGACGAGGGTTTTCCTGGCTGGGCCGGTAATGGTGCGCCGCTGTTTCGCATTCCCTTCGGAGGTTTGGCCGCCCATTGCATCCTGGGGGCCTGTATCGGCAATGCGCAGGCGATGTTCGATGCGGTGACCGGGATGGTCAGGGAGCGCAGCACCAGCTACACCACGCAGAAGATGCGCGACCTGGGCACGGTGCAGGCACGTATCGGCCTGGCGGGCGCGCATCTGGACGCGGCGCGCCTGATGGCGCGCAACGATTGCATCGAGGGCCAGCGCATGGCGGAGGAAGGCGTGGTGCCTGACATGGCATTTCGCCTGAAGCAAAAGCGCAATTGCGCTTACGCGATGAAACTGGCCACCGATGCGGTCGATACGCTCTACGCGTTGGCCGGCGCCAACGGGCTCTATAGCCGCGGGCCAATGGAGCGCATTTATCGTGACCAGCATGCCGCCGCCGGCCACATCAACTTCAGTCTCGACGCGCAATCCAGCGCGTGGGGACTGGCGGCCCTGGGCGGCGCAGTCAACAATCCGACCTTGTAGCGCGCCGGGCCCGGGCACCGGCGGGCACGGCCCTGCGTAGAATGCCTGCACATCAACCCGGCAGGCACAGGCATGAAACGCACCGATTTGCACAAGAATGAAGGGCTGAAGATCGCCGGCCGCATCAAGCCATTCGGCAACTCCGGCAAGCCCGGCGCAGTGGCGCCCGTGGCTGATCGGCGAGAGCAACGCAGGCAGGATCAGGCGCGCGGCTTGGTGCCTTTTGCCTGCAAACTCAACATTGATCTGGTGGCGCAACTGCGGGCGCTGTCGCTGGCGCGCGATGCTGACTTGAATGAACTGGTCGCGGACTTGCTGACCAAGGGGCTTGCGCAGCCTTGAGCCGCGTGCATGCCCGGCTACTTGCCGGCGCGGTGCACCGGAGCCAAGCTGGTTGAAACAAGCGCGCGGGACGCGCCAGCCGACGCGTAGCGACTCGAACCTGTGGCTGCTGTTGCAGGCATGGCGGCCGCGCAATCGCGGCCGCCATGGATCGCATGCCGCTCAGAGCCCGATCTGGGTGATCAACTTGGTGTTGAGGTAGGACTCGATCGCCTCGGACCCACCTTCCGAGCCATAGCCGGAATCCTTGACGCCACCGAAATGAATTTCCGGCAGGCCCAGGCCATGATGGTTGATCGCCACCATACCCGATTCGAACGCCGCGCCGATCGCATTGGCGGTCTTGAGGCTGGAGGTGTAAGCGTAGGCGGCCAGGCCCCAGGGCAGGCGGTTGGCTTCCGCCACCACCGCATCAAAATCCTTGAACGACAGCACCGGCGCGATCGGGCCGAAGGGCTCGTCGTTCATGATGCGCGCATCCTGTGACACATGGGTCAGCACGGTCGGCTCGAAGAAATTGCCGGCCTCGCCGATGCGCTTGCCGCCGGTGGCGATTTTCGCGCCCTTGGCAACCGCGTCTTCGATGATGCGCTCCATGGCCGCGACGCGCCGCGTGTTGGCCAGCGGGCCCATCTGGGTGGTGGCGTCTAAGCCACTGCCGACCTTGAGGCTCTTAGCGGCGGTGACGAAGGCCTCGAGAAACTTGTCGTAGACCTTTTACTGCACCAGAAAGCGGGTGGGGGAAACGCACACCTGGCCGGCATTGCGGAACTTGGCGCCGGCCAGCAGTTTGGCGGCACGCTCGATATCGGCATCCTCGAACACGATCGCCGGCGCATGGCCCCCCAACTCCATGGTGGCGCGCTTCATGTGGGTGCCGGCCAGCGCGGCGAGATGCTTGCCCACCGGGGTGGAGCCGGTGAAGGTGACCTTGCGGATGATCGGGCTTTGGATCAGGTATTCCGAAATCTCCGCCGGCACGCCGAACACCAGGCCGATCACACCGGCAGGTACGCCGGCGTCGACAAACGCCTGGATCAGTTGCGCCGGCGAGGCAGGCGTCTCCTCGGGGGCCTTGACGATGATCGAGCAACCGGTGGCAAGCGCCGCCGACAGCTTGCGCACCACCTGGTTGATCGGAAAGTTCCAGGGCGTGAATGCCGCCACCGGGCCCACCGGTTCCTTGACCAC
>JAYTDE010000916.1:0-5682 GCA_043736195.1 Burkholderiales bacterium
ATCGTGCAGGAACGCCTGGAGCGCGAGTTCGACATGGATCTCATCACCACCGCGCCGTCGGTGGTCTATGAGGTGGTCCTGCGCAACGGTGAAACCATCGTCATCGACAACCCGGACAAATTGCCCGATCCAGGCCGGGTCGAGACCATTCGCGAGCCGGTCATGACGGTGCAGTTGTTCATGCCGCAGGAGTATGTGGGCGCGATAATGACCTTGTGCAATGTCAAGCGCGGCAATCAGCTGAACATGGCCTATCACGGGCGTCAGGTGCAACTGACGTACGAGATGCCGCTCAACGAGATTGTGCTGGACTTTTTCGACAAGCTCAAATCGGCGTCGCGCGGCTACGCATCGATGGACTACGAATTCAAGGAGTATCGTGCCGCTGATGTGGTCAAGGTCGACGTGTTGATCAATACCGAGAAGGTCGACGCGCTGTCCATCATTGTGCACCGCGCAAACAGCCAATATCGTGGTCGCGAACTGGTCTCCAAGATGCGCGAACTGATCCCGCGCCAGATGTTCGATGTCGCCATTCAGGCGGCCATTGGCGCACATATCATCGCGCGCGAAAACGTCAAGGCCTTGCGCAAGAACGTGCTTGCCAAATGTTACGGCGGTGATATTTCGCGCAAGCGCAAGTTGCTAGAAAAGCAGAAAGCCGGCAAAAAACGCATGAAGCAGGTCGGTAGCGTCGAAATTCCACAGGAGGCGTTTCTGGCAATCCTGCAGGTGGACGGCTGATGAACTTTGCCCTGATCCTGTTTTGCCTGACTGTTGGCACCGGGGTATTCTGGTGCGCCGAAGTGTTCCACTTCAAGAAACGGCGACAAAGCGCCTTTGAAGCTGAAGTGCGCATGCTCGACCAGCGCATGGCCGGCAATCCTCATGCATACCCCAAGGACTACCGCGACACCGAAGTCCAGCGCTTGTCTACCGAGATTCGTACCCCGTCTGCATGGCTGGAGTTTCCGGCCAGCTTCTTTCCGGTCATCGCGGTGGTGTTCGGGCTGCGTTCTTTTTTGGTTGAACCTTTCAAGATCCCGTCCGGTTCGATGATTCCGACGCTACTGGTGGGCGACTTTATTCTGGTGAACAAATTTACCTACGGCGTACGTTTGCCGGTCATCCATACCAAGATCATCGAGATGGGCAGTCCGAAGCGTGGTGATGTCATGGTGTTCCGTTACCCGGTGGATCCATCGCTTGACTACATCAAGCGAGTCATTGGCGTTCCTGGCGATAAAATCTCATATCAAAACAAGCGCTTGAGTGTCAATGGCATTGAATTGCCCGCGCGCGCGGAGGTCGATTTCCTGCACCGTGACCGCGCCGCCTATTCGAGGCAGTACAGCGAAACTCTGGACGGGCGCGCCCACCGGGTACTCAACGACGAGGATGCGCCGGCATTCATCATGTCCGCAGCCGCGTTTCCTCAGCGCGAAAATTGTATCTACAATAATGCCGGCGTCGTTTGCATGGTTCCGCCCGGGCACTATTTCATGATGGGTGACAATCGCGATAACAGTCTTGACAGCCGGTTCTGGGGGTTTGTGCCCGAGGCAAACATCGTCGGTCGGGCGTTCGGAATCTGGATGAACTGGTCGGGTGGGCTCAACCTCGACCTGTCGAGAATCGGTGGATTTGATTGACTCATTTGAACAGAGGGGGCTCTATGAATCAAATGTCCAGCCGCGTGCGCCAGAGCGGTGTCAGCATGCTCGGAATACTCCTGATTTGCATGGTAATAGTCTTTATAGCCGTCGGCGCCCTTAAGGTGATCCCGACTTACATTGAGTTTCGCAGCATCAAGGCGGCGGCGATCTCGGCCCAAAGCGGCGGCAAGACCGTGATCGAAGTCCAGAAAGCATTTGACCGTGCCGCGAATATCAACGACATCACGACGGTTGCCGGCAAGGACCTTGACATCACCAAGGAAGGGAACAACATCATTGTTGCCTTCAAGTACGAGAAGAAAATACCATTGTTCTACAACGTCAGCCTGCTGATCGAGTATGCCGGCAGCAGTGACAATCCGTGAAGCCTGGCTACGCGACATCGTTGCCGCGGCAGCCTTGCATGCGCGCCCTCATCGCGCGGCGAACGTGAAGCAGCAGAGCGGCATCCCGCGTGGCGGTTCAGTCGCATGTCCAGCTAACGGAGCCGTGCGTGGACCCGTCTGAGCTCGAGGCTCGCCTAGGCTACAAGTTCGTCACCGCCAAACTTCTCGGGCAGGCGCTCACCCATCGCAGCCATAGTGCGCCGCACAATGAACGGCTCGAATTCCTTGGGGACAGCGTTCTCAATTGTGCGGTGGCGCATATTTTGTTCGAACGCTATACCAAGCTTGATGAAGGCGATCTCTCGCGGCTGCGCTCGAATCTGGTCAAGCAGCAGACCCTGTATGAAGTTGCCCAGCGTATCGAACTCGCACCGCACCTGCGTCTGGGTGAGGGTGAACTAAAGAGCGGTGGATTCCGCCGCCCCTCGATACTCGCCGATACCCTTGAAGCGTTATTCGGGGCGATCTTTCTGGATGGCGGGTTTCAGTCCGCGCGACTCACCATCGCCAAGCTGTACCATCCGATCCTCGAGACGGTCGATCCGCAAACCCTGGGCAAGGACGCGAAAACACTGCTTCAGGAATACTTGCAGGGACGCAAGATCGCGCTGCCAACCTACAACGTTGTAGCAACGCATGGCGCAGCGCACAATCAGGAATTTGAGGTCGAATGCTTGATTCCGAAACTCGAAATAAGAGCCACCGGCGCAGGCGCGAGTCGGCGTGCTGCCGAGCAAGCGGCGGCCAAGAAGGCGCTCGAGTTGGCCCCCAAGGAAACGCCCAAAAAGTCGCGCCGCATACGAAAAGATAGCGACAAGCAAACCCCAGGTGGCTTCACCAAGGCGGCATCCGGTAGTGTGGGCGATCATCAGGTCGATGCAACCAATCCAACGTCAGGGAAGGTCCGTGCCGATGCGCCGCCGCCCAAGCCGCCAGTGTCAGTGCCGGCATCGCCCGAGTCTGCCGGTGCGATTGAAGCAGAAGGCAAGGCGTGAATCCGGGCCCTCTTCATCGATCGGGGTACATCGCAATTGCGGGTCGACCCAATGTCGGAAAATCGACGCTTCTGAATCACCTGATTGGTGCCAAGGTCAGCATCACATCGCGCAAGGCGCAGACAACGCGGCATCGCATACTGGGGGTGCGCAGCGACGCCGCGGCCCAATTCGTGTTTCTCGACACACCGGGCTTCCAGACGCAACATCGCAATGCCCTGAACCGCGCCATGAACAAGAGCGTCACTGACGCGATGGCCTCGGCCGATGTGGGATTGCTGGTTGTCGAGGCGGCTGGGTGGCGCCCCGAGGATGCGGCAGTTTGTGCGTTGTTTCCTGGCGGGCTGCCGATTGTGTTGGCGATCAACAAAATCGATACCCTGAAGCGGCAGGATAAATTGCTGGCCCTGATAGACAAAGTGCGCGCGGTGCGCGAGTTTGTCGCGATAGTACCTGTGTCAGCGCGTGGTGGCGCCGGCTTGGACGCACTGCTGGGGGAGTTGGTGCGGCACTTGCCCGCAGCGGCCCCGATGTATGAGGCGGATATGCTGACAGACCGGCCCGAGCGATTTTTGGCCGCGGAGATGATTCGGGAAAAGGTGTTTCGCCTTTCCGGCGAAGAGATACCCTACGGGACTGACGTTACGATCGAAAAGTTCGAGGAAGATGGCGGGTTGCGCCGGATTCAGGCAACGATTCTGGTCGACAGACCCGGCCATAAGGTGATTCTCCTCGGTGCCAGGGGCGAACGCATGAAGCGTATTGCCAGCGAAGCGCGGCTTGATATGGAGAAGCTGTTCGGTACCAAGGTTTTCCTGGAAGTCTGGATAAAGGTCAAGAGTGGCTGGGCTGACAACGCGACGATGCTCAAGTCGCTTGGATACCGCTGATGGACATGACCGATGCTGGACGTCTTGCAGGCAGGGCGTCTGCACGCGTGTCGGCAGGTGCGCGTCGACAGGAGGATCAGCCAGGCTATGTGTTGCATTTGTACCCGTACAGTGAAACCAGTCTGATCGTTGAATCATTCACGCGCGAACATGGCCGCGTGCCTCTGTTGGCGAAAGGCGCGAAGCGACCGCGATCGGCGTTGCGCGGAGTGCTGATGCAATTCCAGAGGGTCGGACTTTCCTGGTCAGGCAAGGGTGATCTGCGCACACTGACGCGCGGCGAGTGGCTGGGCGGTATCCCGGCACTTGGCCAGACCGCGCTTTTTTGCGGCTTTTATCTCAATGAACTGTTGCTGAAACTACTGGCGCGCGACGATCCGCACGAACGCTTGTTTGACTGCTACGAGCGTGCACTGATCGAGTTGGCGCACGGCGCCAGGAGTGCTCAGGTGCTGCGTGTATTCGAGAAAGAACTGCTGCGCGAAATCGGCTATGCAGTCAATCTGCAGGTCGACGCCGTGAGCGGCGATGCGGTTGATCCGCACGCGCGTTATGCGTACATGCCCGACGCGGGCTTGCGTCGCTTGCACTCAGGCGAATCCGCCGAACGCGAACTGAGCGGTGCGGTTGCTCTGGCGATCGACCGCAACGACTACTCCGATTCGCATACCGCGCATCATGCCAAGCAACTGATGCGCTCCTTGATAGAGCTGCAGCTCAACGGCAGAAAGATCGCGACGCGCCAGATTTTTTTTGCGCTGCAACAGTTGTGAATCACAAAATCAAGCTCGGCGTCAATATCGACCATGTCGCAACCCTGCGTCAGGTCCGCGGAACTCCATATCCCGATCCCGTACGGGCTGCCTTGCTGGCCGAGAAGGCCGGGGCAGATCTGATCACGCTCCATTTGCGTGAAGACCGCAGGCATATTCAGGACCGCGATGTGTTCGAGTTGCGAGCTTTGCTCACTACCCGCATGAACCTCGAAGCGGCGATTACGCGCGAAATGCTGCAGATCGCAGTCAAGGTGAGGCCACATGATGTCTGCCTGGTACCGGAACGGCGAATGGAACTCACCACCGAGGGTGGGCTCGACGTGGCGGGCCAGTTTGACCGGGTGCGCGACGCGGTCAGGCTGCTCACTGAGGCGGGGATTCGAGTATCGCTGTTCATCAGCCACGATCCACTGCAGATCGAAGCGGCCTTTGCGGTAGGTGCGCCGGTGATCGAAATCCATACCGGTCACTTTGCGGATGCGGGGGCGGCAACCGTGGCGGCCGAACTCGACGCGATTAGGCGCGGGGTCGAACACGCGACACGCCTGGGTCTGGTAGCGAACGCGGGCCACGGCCTCAATTTCGAGAACACCGCGCCGGTGGCCGCGATCCCTGGCATCAGCGAACTCAATATTGGGCACGCGCTGGTTGCCGAAGCGCTGTTTCGCGGCTGGCAAACCGCTGTCCGCGACATGAAGGCACTGATGCTCGCGGCGCGCGCTGCCTGAAGCGCGGACCACGAACGCCTGGGGACACCTGGTGATTGCCGGCATTGGCACCGATATCGTATCGATCACTCGCATTCGTGGCGCGCTCGAGCGACATGCGGGGCGTTTCGCACGCAAAGTACTGGCAGACGCCGAGTGGACTGTTTACTTGGGATTGCCTGACGGCGCTCCCTTTGTAGCGAAGCGCTTCGCTGCCAAGGAGGCGTTCTTCAAGGCGCTCGGCGAACCGCC
>JAYTDE010000917.1:0-7472 GCA_043736195.1 Burkholderiales bacterium
TCATCTTTCGAGCGCACGAAAGACTTCATGCGCCAGTCGGGGAAATCGGTCACGGCCAGCAAGTCCATCACGCCCCAGGCCTGGTGCGCAGCATCTCCATGCAAGGTGCCGCCGATGGCGGCACGCACGTTGGAACGGGCGCCATCGCAGCCGATCACGTAGTTGGCGCGCACCGCGGTGGTTTGGCCCTCCTTGCCCGGTGCGGTGTGTTCCAGCGTGACGGTCACCGGATACTCGGTGGCCTGCGGGTCGATCGTCAGCGAGCGCACCTTCATGCCGTAGTCTGGCGTGAGGCGGGTGGGGGAGTTGCGCATGATGTCGAGATACATGTCGTGCACGCGTGCCTGGTTGAGCAGGACGTGGGGCATCTCGGAGATAGCGTCGGGCACATCCTGGACGCGGGCGGCCCGAACCAGGGGCGTGCCGGCACCAGGGGCCCAAAATGTCGTCTCGTTGATCCACACCGATTCACGCTTGACCTTCTCGGCAAAGCCGAAGGCCTGGAACATTTCCATCGAGCGCACGCTGACGCCGTCAGCCTGGCCCTTTTCCATCGGGCCGAACCTGGGCTCGACCAGCATGGTGCGAATGGTGGGCACTTTGGCCAGCTGCGCGGCCAGGCACAGGCCCGCGGGGCCCGAGCCCGCAATCAGCACGTCCACCGTGGCCGGCAGCGGGTCACCCGGGCGGCGGTGTTGCGGGGCGGCCGGGGCAACGTCAGGGTCACCCGGAATGAAGCCATTGACGTGGAATTGCATGCCTGTCTCCTCGTGCGGACTGGTGTTCCGGACATTAAATAAGCTTGCATATGATATGTATACATATGATAATTGTCAAGCGCGAGATTGGTGCAGAAGCTGATACCCCGTGGAGCCGCATATGGACCGAATCGAAATGGCTGGGCACCTGATCCGCCGCCTGCACCAGCAGTCGACGCAGATCTTTCAGGCAAAAACGCAGGAAGCGGGCTTTGACATGACGTCCGTGCAATTCGCCGCGCTCGACGCGATCGCCGGGCAACCCGGCATCGATCAGGCCAGCCTGGCCGCCACCATCAGCTTTGACCGCGCCACCATCGGCGGCGTGATTGATCGGCTCGAGAGCAAGGGGCTGGTGCAGCGCGAGGTGAGCGAATCAGACCGCCGCGCGCGGCTGCTCAGCCTGACAAAAGACGGCGAGAAGTTGTTGGCCGCAAGCCGGCCGGTGGTGGAAGCCTTGCAGCCGGCGATTCTGGGGGTGTTGTCACGCGCGGAGCGGAAGACCTTCTTGACGTTGGCGCACAAGGCGTTGGGCCTCGACTAAGGAAACACTGAATAAGTCCGCAGGTTGAGCAAGTTGCTTCTGCAAGCCGTTGCACTGAAACGAGCTCCCGTTCGATAGTCCGCATTCCAGGGACTCATTCAGCGTTTTCCCAGAAACACCCCGGTGGCGCAAGCCGCGATGTGTTTTACCGGGTAATCGTCGCCGTACGTAACTCTTCCAGAATCCGCGCCACCTCACCGTCCGGTATGTTGCCCACATCCTCCTGATACTTGAGCAGCACGCCCACCGTGTCGCGCAGGGTATCCGGGTCGTGACAGTACGCGGTGGCGTCAGCGCGGTCGATCAAGCCGCGTTTGACGAAGGTGCGCAGGACACGGGTTCGAACGCGAGCCTGCACGTCGGCAAACGCCGCCGCGTCGGGAGTGTGGGCAGGGGCGGCATGAAAACTGACGTCCGGCGTATCGTCCGGGGCGACGGCCGCATCGAAGACGCCGCGTATGCTGCGGCAGCCGAGGACAAAGTCGTCAAACTGCATTGGCAGCTCCTGAGATTGCTTGCTCGGTTGCAACGGATAGGAAAGTCTATCCGTACTTGGCCGCGCGGGTTCGCACGATCCTGCCATTCCTCCGTTGTCCAGGCATGCGGAATGCAAAAGCTTCTCCGTGACAGTTGTGCCAGCGGTTGCGCCACCGGTATGCGTCGTCTCACGGAGAGCCTGCATTGCTCTCCACCGCTGGACAACGTGCCACTATATTGCTAGTATGCAATATATGAAAGCCGAACTTCTCGCGCATACCAAAGAGGTTCGCGACGACGGATCCATCGTGGAGATTGTTATCTGGGAGCTTCCCCAACCAATACCGCCAAGCGCCCACCGCTTCAAGTACCGGCTTTATTTTGGGACCCCCGGTGACGAGCGAGTACGGTACGACAACGAACGTGGCAAGGGTGACCATCGGCACCGTGGGGGTCGGGA
This sequence comes from Burkholderiales bacterium, assembly GCA_043736195.1. GTDB lineage: Bacteria > Pseudomonadota > Gammaproteobacteria > Burkholderiales > JAEUOS01 > JAEUOS01. The sequence continues at coordinate 2,240 of JAYTDE010000917.1, forward strand.
AGATCAATACATCTTCTCTTCCATCGATCAATTGCTCGACGACTTCGAGCGCGATGTTCAGGACTGGAGTACCTCATGAAGGCCATCATTGAAGTTGCCAAGGCGGGCTCAGCTACGCGATCAGCGCGGCAGCAGTTGGCAGCTTCCCGTAGCGGGACGTCGCCCGACTTTCGTCTGAGCTTCGAATCTGCACGCTCGTTATTTGCCGACCTGACCCCGGCGCGCGTCGATCTTCTCGACACACTTCGGCGAGTGGGCCCGTGCAGCGTCTATGCGCTTGCCAACGCGGCTGCACGGAACTACTCCAATGTCCATACGGACATCGCACGCCTTGAAATGCTCGGGCTCATCGAACGCAACGAAGAGGGTGCAGTGTCGGTTCCGTACGAATCAATGGAAATCCGCGTGCCACTCGCACAGGCCGCATGATGGGTGCGAAACGCAAGGCTAATTTGCATGCGGCGATACAGGAGGGGATGGATAGTGGCCCGGCAATGGCGGCCGATGAACTGTTCGCCGAACTGAACGCCCGCTATGTGAATAACCCGCCGCATTCGACACAGCCGCGAAATGTTCGTTCGACAGAGGCCGGCGGTGCTTCACCGCCCTCTCCGCTGGCGAGTTCCAGCCAGGCTTCGAGGTGGATCTGGACGACGCGTCACCACAGGGTCCGCCAGGAACGGCGACGACATGGCGGGGCAGTATTACCCGGACGGCGCTCGCCATGGTGTGCCCGCGGTGATCCCGAAGGCACCGGGTTATGTGCGGGAGCTGTCACAGGCTTCTTCTCCGAGTCATTGAGCCCGGCGGATCACTTGGCGTCCCGCCCGCGCTTCTCGACTCGACCTTGACTACATGGGAATCGGATCACTCGTGCGACGCGAGTGATTCAATGACTGGTCATCGGCAGGCGTGAATGCGGTTCGGGGACGTGGCGCAAGCGCCTTGCGCTGCGCGCGACGCCAGAGGGACGGCACGGTCCGTGACGACCGGAGCCTGTTCAAGAATCGACGCCTGAGCAACCAGTGTGTGGAACAGGCGCCGCACTGATCCAGGTGCGCGGCCAAGCCGTATAGTTCGACACGCAAGCGTCAACCTTTCCCGGATGATTCACATGAACGCCATGACCGACCTCACCTTCCCCTCGATGCGCGAGCGTTGCTCGGAAGCCGAATGGCAGGCGCGCGTCGATTGCGCCGCCTGCTACCGCTTGGTCGACCTGTACGGCATGTCTGACATGATGGCCAACCACATTTCGGTGCGCGTACCCGGCGAGCAGGACGCCTTTCTCATCAACCCCTACGGCATGCTCTACGAGGAGATCACCGCCTCGTCGCTGATCAAGCTCGATCATGCCGGCAAGATCCTGTCGGCGCCGGATTTCGGTGCGCTGGGCTATGGGGTCAACCAGGCCGGCTACGTGATCCACAGCGCGATCCACGAGGCGCGGCCGGAGGTGGCCTGCGTGATCCACACCCACGCCTGGCCGACGATGGCTATCTCGTCGCTCAAATGCGGGCTGTTGCCACTGACGCAAACAGCCATGCGCTTTCTCAAGATCGGCTATCACGATTACCAGGGCGTGGTGCAGGACGGCCGCGAAAAAGAATCATTGATCGCCGACCTGGGCCAGGGCGAAGCGCTGATCCTGCGCAACCACGGCGCGCTCACCGTTGGCCGCACCGTTGGCGAGGCTTTCAACTGGATGCATCGCATCGAGCTCTCGGCGCGCGCGCAACTGGCGGCCATGGCCTGCAACTCGCCGCTGACAGACGTGCCGCAACCGGTACTGGAAGAAACCTGGAACAACTACCAGCGCGGCACGCGCCGGCCCTTTGGCCTGATGGAGTGGCCGGGCCTGCTGCGCAAGCTCGACCGCACTTGCCCTGACTACAAGACGTAGAGAGGCGGCGCAGCGATGGCCATCGCTACCTGGCCCTCCTCAAGCTGATCAGATCGGCCAACAGCTGCGGGATGTCATTCTGGATGATGCTCCAGAGCGTATCGCCATCGATACCAAACTAACCGTGAATCAGGCGGTTGCGGGTGGCAATCACCTGACGCCATGGAATCTGCGGCGCACGTACGCGGACGTCCGCAGGCACGTGAGTCGCAGTCTCGCCAATCAGTTCAAGGTTGCGTACGGTGGCATCGTAATGCAAGGCATTCGACTCGAACCCGGCCTGATCAAGTCCCGCCGTGTAGGCTTGCACCTTCTCCGCAAACGCGATCATGTCATCCAGATAGAAACGCCACTCGCGCGGCACTACGCCCGGTGTGTCCTCAGACACTGACGGCCTCGCTCTCGACGTAAGGCCGGAGTTCGGCGCGCAGTCCTTTCCGCGTGACCAGGTCCACAGGGCGTCCCAGCAAATCTTCCAGGTAGAACTGCACGCCAAAATAACGTTGGGAGGTCGCCGGACCATCAAACGCGACCAGCACATCGATATCGCTGTCGACACGCGCCGTTCCCCGCGCGACCGATCCAAACAGGGCGAGTTCGGTGAGCCCGAAACGCTCGGTCAGAACCGGTTTGTGCCGGGCCAGCAAATGCAAGACATGAGCGCGATCCACCTGACCCTCCTTCGCAACAATCACGCGGTAAACCTCGGCGCGACGCCGCATTATCTCCTACTGCATCAAGCCGGAACGGTGCGCGATCACAACCTGTCCAGTGTGCCGGCGGCTTGGCGCGCGTACGCAGGCCATCAGCGCCGGCTGTCTGCTATTCACGCGGTCCGAAATTGCGCCACAATCTTTACCGACACCATCCGAGACGACCAGCATGAGCAAACAATCCAGGGGTCGCGGCCAGATCACGCCGGTAAACCCATCCAATTGCGACGGAACCAGGCGCCCCCAGCCTCGGCGGGAAAGTGCGCCAATCCCGCCCGCGGCGTCAACCAGCCGGAACGCCTCGCAAACCGACGGTGCATCCTTGCCGGTTGCTCTTGGCCGCGCCGCAATGGATGCCGGGCTTGGCTGGCGCGGCGTACAATTCGCGCATGGGCGACCCTTACATTTTTCCCTACAACTGGTCCAACCCCGCCATGGCGGAGGACAAGATCGTCGCAGCCGCGCTCGACCGCTGCCTGTTCGACGATCTCTGCTTGCTCGCCTTGCGCCACGGTATTCCCGCGCTGCAGGCGGCGCGCGGGTATTTGGCACCGGATCCGCTGCGCGACCGCTCGCTTGACCGCATGTTGCGCAATATAGAAGCGGGTTTCGCGGCAGCGTAGTCGGGTTTTCCGGGCCTGCCGCATGGCTGATCTACCTGGTTCGATTGAAGAAGCGCCCATCGGCGGCTTGCCTCCCGGGACCGAACTTGTTTTCCGCGTCCTGGCCGCTCAACCGACCCTGCGCGAGTTTGTCCTCATCGACGGAACCGCGCGCGCGCCATCAAGGCCGGCAGCAAGGGTGCCATCTGAGTACCGACGCGGTCGATTTGCGCAGATTTGCCCGGAACCAGGGCTGGATGCGTATGGCCTCGCGTTCGATGCAAAGCCTGCGTTGGGCACGCAGCCCCAATCCCGAAATCACCCGGAGATAACATCATGAGCGAACCCTTCAAAGGCCGCATCGGCACCACCACCGCGGAGTCCGAACCCTGGTGGCCGGCGCGGCCCGCGGCGCCGAAAGACGCGCCCAACGTGCTGGTGATCGCGCTCGACGACACCGGCTTCGCCCATCTCGGCTGCTACGGGTCGGACATCGACACCCCCAACATCGACGCGATCGCCGCGCGCGGCATCCGCTACAACAACTTTCACACCACCGCGCTGTGCTCGCCCACCCGCGCCTGCCTTTTGACCGGGCGCAACCACCATTCGGTGGGCATGCGCTTTTTGTCCAACGTCGATACCGGCTTTTCCAACTGTCGCGGCCAGATCACACCGCAGGCGGCGACCATTGCCGAGGTGTTGCGCGACCAGGGCTACAACACCTTCGCGCTCGGCAAGTGGCACCTGGCCAACATGGAAGACTGCGGTCCTGCCGGGCCGTTTGATCAGTGGCCGCTGCAGCGCGGCTTCGATCGCTACTACGGCTATCTGGGCGGCGCCACCGACCAGTATTCGCCCGAACTCACGGTTGATAATCGACCGATCGATCCGCCCAGCCGCCCCGGCTATCACTTGTCGGAAGACTTGGTCGACCAGGCCATCGAGATGGTTACCGCGCAACGCTCGGCCGGCGCCGGCCGCCCTTTCATGATGTACCTGGCCTTCGGCGCCACCCATTCGCCGCACCAGGCGCCGCGCGCATTCATCGAGAAATATCGCGGTCGCTACGATGCCGGCTGGGACGCGACGCGGCCGGCCTGGTTCGCGCGCCAGAAGGCGCTGGGGATTGTGCCAGCCGATGCGCAATTGTCGCCACGCAATCCTGACGTGACGGCCTGGGCGGAACTCGATGCCGACCAGAAGCGGCTCTATGCGCGCATGCAGGAAGCCTTCGCCGGCTTTCTCGACCATACCGACAAGCAGGTTGGGCGCCTGATGGATTTCTTGAAGTCGATCGACAGCCTCGACAACACACTGGTGATCTTCCTGTCGGACAACGGCGCCAGCCAGGAAGGCGGCAATGACGGCATCCTGAACGAGCTGGCCTACTTCAACCGCCTGACCGAACCGGTATCGGAAATGATCGGGCGCATCGACGCCATCGGCGGCCCCAACCTCTACAACAACTCTCCGCGCGGCTGGGCACAGGTGGGCAACACACCTCTGCGCTTCTACAAGCAAAACACCCACGAGGGCGGCATCCGCGACCCGCTGATCGTTTCCTGGCCGGCGCGGATCACCAGTACAGGCGTGGTGCGCACCCAGTATCATCATGTGATCGACCTTTACCCGACCATTCTCGAATGCGTGGGCGTGGCTGCGCCCGAGGTCTACAAGGGCGTGCCGCAGATTGCGGTCGAAGGGATCAGCCTGGCCTACACCTTTGCCGGCGACCCGCCACACAGCGCGCGGCGCACCCAGTATTACGAAATGCTGGGCCACCGCGCGATCTGGAAAGAAGGCTGGAAGGCGGTGACGCGGCATCGACAGGGCAAGCCTTTTGCCGAAGACCAGTGGCTGCTCTACGACACCGCACGTGACTTCGCCGAATGCCATGACCTGGCCGCCAGTGAGCCGGAGAAGCTGAAGGAAATGGTGGCCGCCTGGTGGGCCGAGGCCGGCCGTTACAACGTGCTGCCGCTGGACGATCGCGGCATTGAACTTTTCACCCT
>JAYTDE010000918.1:0-6905 GCA_043736195.1 Burkholderiales bacterium
TGCCGCCTTTGGCCGGCGTGCCGTATGCGGTGAAGAACCTGTTCGATATCGAGGGCATCACCACGCTGGCGGGGTCGAAGATCAACCGCGATCTGCCGCCCGCCCCCCGTGATTGCACGCTGGTGGCGCAGATGCAGGCGGCTGGTGCGGTGCTGCTGGGTGCGCTCAACATGGACGAGTACGCGTTTGGTTTCACCACTGAAAACACGCACTACGGGCCGACCTGCAATCCGCATGACCTGACCCGCATCGCCGGTGGTTCGTCGGGCGGCTCGGCGGCGGCGGTGGCCGCCGGCATGGTGCCCTTGACCCTGGGTACCGACACCAACGGCTCGATTCGCGTGCCTTCCTCGCTGTGCGGCATCTTCGGACTGAAGCCGACTTACGGGCGCCTGTCGCGCCGTGGCAGCTATCCGTTCACCGGCAGCTTCGATCACGTCGGGCCGTTTGCGCGCAGTGCCCTTGACCTGGCCGCCGCCTACGACGCTTTGCAGTGTCTTGATGCGCTCGATCCGGCGCAGTCGGCGACGGCGATCGAACCGGTGTCGTCCACGCTTGATGGTGGCATCGATGGCTTGCGCATCGCCCTGGCTGGTGATTACTTCGAGACCAACGCCTCGCTGCCGGCGTTGGCCGCGCGTGACGCGGTGGCGCAGGCGCTCGGCGCGACGCGCCGAGTGACTCTGCCCGAGGCGCAGCGCGCACGCGCCGCCGCCTTCGTGATCACCGCCGCCGAGGGCAGCCAACTGCACCTGGCGGACCTGCGTTCCCGCCCCAACGATTTCGAACCCCTGATTCGCGATCGCTTCATCGCCAACACGCTGGCGCCGGCGGCCTGGTATGTGCAGGCGCAACGCTTTCGCAGCTGGTTTTACGTAAATGTGATGCGCGTGTTCGAACACACCGACATCATCCTGGCGGCGGCCACACCGGTGGCGGCGACGCCGATCGGCGCCGAAACTTTCGATCTGAATGGCCAGCCGGTGCCGGCACGGCCGTCGATGGGGCTTCTGACCCAGCCGCTGTCGTTCATCGGTCTGCCGATCGTGACCGTGCCGCTGCATCGCGCCGGCCGGATGCCGATCGGTGTGCAGGTGATCGCACGGCCGTGGCACGAGGCCGACGCGCTGCGGGTGGCCGCCTGGCTGGAACGTCAGGGCGTGGTACAAGCGCCGCTCGCCCAACTGTAACGAAAGTAATCGCCATGCCCGAAATCAACATTCCCGAAGTTGTAGCCGAAGTGAGTGCCGCGTTCCAGCGCTACGAAGTCGCACTCAATGCCAACGACGTCACGGTGCTCGACGAACTGTTCTGGAACAACCCGCTCACGTTGCGCTATGGCATCGGCGAGAACCTGTACGGTTATGCGCAGATCGCCGCGTTCCGCTCGGGCCGTTCGCCGGCCGGACTGGCGCGCCGCATCAAGGGCACCGTGATCACCACCTATGGTCGCGACATGGCCACTGCCAACACCCTGTTCGAGCGCGATTCCGCGCCCGGCAAGATCGGCCGCCAAAGCCAGACCTGGATGAAGGCGCCGCAGGGCTGGCGCGTGGTCGCCGCCCATGTCAGCCTGATCCCGGCCGCCTGATGCTGCGCATCATCACGCTGCGCCTGGTGGGCGCGATCCCCAACTTGATCGGTGTGATTGTCGTGACCTTTCTCCTGACGCGCGCGTTGCCGGGCGATCCGGCGGCGTTTTTCGCCGGTGCCGCGGCCAGCCCCGAGGCGGTCGAGCAGATTCGTGAAAAGCTGGGTCTCAACAAGACCCTGATCGAGCAATTCGGCTTCTATCTGCGCGACCTCGCGTACGGTGATTTCGGGCAGAGCCTGTCCACCGGCCAGCCGGTATTGACCGAGCTGGTGCAGCGCCTGCCGGCTTCGCTCGAACTCACTTTTTGCGCGCTGTTGTTCGCGGTGGTGATCGCCTTGCCGCTCGGTGTGTTGGCCGCCACCCGACCGGGGTCGTGGATCGATCACCTGTGTCGCCTGGTGACAACCGCCGGGGTATCGTTGCCGACTTTCTTCACAGGCCTCCTGCTGGCCTACGTTTTCTACTTTTTGCTGGGGGTGGCGCCGGCGCCGCTCGGGCGCCTCGATCCGGTGTTCTCCGCGCCGCCGTCGATCACCGGCATGTACCTGATCGACAGCCTGCTGGCGGGCGAGGGCGCGGTGTTTCGCGCCAGCTTCGCGCAGATCCTGCTGCCGGCCATCACCATGGGCCTGTTCGTGCTGGCGCCGCTGGCGCGCATGACGCGCGCCTCGATGCTCGGGGTGCTTTCCTCGGACTTCATCCGCACCGCGCGTGCCTCCGGTCTGGGCGGCTCGACCGTGCTTTATACCTATGCGTTTCGCAACGCCCTGCTGCCGGTGGTCACCACTCTGGGCATGGTGTTCTCGTTCCTGCTGGGATCGAATGTGTTGGTCGAGAAGGTGTTCGCCTGGCCCGGCATCGGCTCTTATGCGATCGAATCGCTCACCGCCTCCGATTACGCGCCGATCCAGGGCTTCGTCTTGACCATGGGTGTCCTGTATGTGCTGCTGAATCTGGCGATCGATGTCGCTTATGGCCTGATCGATCCGCGTGTCGGGCTGACTGCATGAGTGCTCCCGCCCGGCTGTCCGAAGGGAGCGCCGAATTGAGCAATGCGCCTCCCTCGGGGAGCATGTCACGCAGTGACAGGAAGGTAGTCCAATGAGCGCCGGCTCCACCGCCCGCCATGTGCGCTATGTGCTGGGTGAAAACCTGGTGACGCTCGGTGCTTTCGTACTGTTTTCGGCATTCGTCGCCATTGCGTTCTTCGGCCCCTGGCTTGCACCCTACGATCCGCTGGCCACCGATACCAAGGTGGCTCTGCAGGCGCCTTCGCTCAAGCACTGGTTCGGCACCGACGCCTTGGGGCGCGATATCCTTTCGCGCATCATCATTGCCACCCGCCTGGATTTCGGCATCGCGGTGGCGGCGGTGGCCTTGTCGTTCGCCATCGGCATCGCGCTGGGCCTGGCGGCGGGGTTTTTTGGCGGCTGGTGGGACCGCATCATCGTGCGCCTGGCCGATACCATCATGGCCTTTCCCTTGTTCGTACTTGCGATGGGCATTGTCGCGGCCCTGGGCAACTCGGTTGCCAACATCGTTTATGCGACCGCGATCATCAACCTGCCTTTCTATATCAGGGTGGCGCGCGCCGAGGCCAACGTACTGCGCAATGCCGGCTTCGTGGAGGCGGCGCGCCTGGCCGGCAACAGCGACTGGCGGATTCTGTCGCACCACATCTTTCCCAACATCCTGCCGCCTGCGATGGTGCAGGTGTCGCTCAACATGGGCTGGGCGATCCTCAATGCGGCCGGCCTGTCGTTCATCGGCTTAGGCGTGCGCCCGCCGATTCCGGAGTGGGGCATCATGGTGGCCGAAGGCGCCACCTACATCATTTCCGGTGAATGGTGGGTGGCACTGTTCCCCGGCCTGGTCCTGATGCTGGCGGTGTTCTGCTTCAACCTGCTGGGCGACGGTTTGCGCGACATGATCGATCCAAGGCGGCGCACGTGAAGCCGCCGCCTGGCGCCGCGGCGACTGGTGATGCGATCGCGCTCCTCAAGGTGGAAGGCTTCGGCCTTGAGTTTCGCACCCGCTCGGGCGTGGTGCATGCGCTCGACAATCTCAATCTCGCGATCCGCAAGGGTGAAACCGTCGGGCTGGTCGGCGAAAGCGGTTCCGGAAAATCGGTGCTGTCGTTCGCCATGCTGGGCATCTCGGACCGCGCAGCCAGGGTGACCGGCGGCAGCGCGGTGTTCGGCGGGCTTGACCTGCTGCGCGCCAGCGAGGCCGAACTGGCGGAAATCCGCGGCCGTGAAATCTCGATGATTTTCCAGAATCCGCGCACCGCGCTCAATCCGATCCGCCGCATCGGTGTGCAGATCGAAGACGTGCTCAAGCGCCATGCCGCGGTGCGCGCCGCCGATCTCAAGGGGCGCGCTATCGAGGCCCTGCGTCAGGTCAATATTCCGGACCCGGAACGCCGCTACCACGCGTATCCGTTCGAGCTCTCCGGCGGCATGTGCCAGCGTGTCATGATCGCACTGGCCTTGAGCTGCGCGCCTGCCCTCCTGATCGCCGATGAACCGACCACCGGACTGGACGTGACCACCCAGGCCGGCATCATGGATCTGATCGGCCAGCGTGCACGCGCATCCGGCATGGCGACACTTTTCATCACCCACGACCTCGGTCTGGCTGCCGACTATTGCGACCGCATCATCGTCATGCATGCCGGGCATATCGTCGAAGTGGCACCGACCCGGCTCCTGTTCGAGGCGCCGCGGCACCCGTACACCGCGCAGTTGATTCGCGCCACGCCGGCGGCCGATTCGGTACTTGCAAGCTTGAGTTCGATTCCCGGCAACCTGCCGGACCTGCGTCGCGATGACCTGCCAGCCTGCCGCTTCAGGGAGCGCTGCGAACGTGCCAGCGGCGCTTGCGATGCAGCGCTGCCGCCCGTCGACGCGCTGGCCGTGCGCGCGGTGGCCTGCTGGCATCCCCTGGGCCAGCTAGGGGCGGCGGCATGAATCAGGTGTTGCTGGAAACCATTGGCCTGGCCAAGCGCTTCGCGGTTGGCAAGCGTACCGGCCTGCGAAAAGGGACGGCGCTATTGCATGCGGTCGACGATGTGAATTTGCGTATCCATGCTGGCGAATCGGTGGGCCTGGTCGGCGAATCCGGTTGCGGCAAGTCGACCCTGGTGCGCCTGATCGCACGGCTGGTGGATGCAAGCGAAGGCGCGATCGTGTTCAGGGAGCACGACATTGGAGCGGTGCCTGCCAGCGAGTTTGCGGGTCGCCCCGAGCGCGCGCGAATCCAGATGGTGTTTCAGGATCCGACCGACAGCCTGAATCCGCGCTATACCGCTGCCGACACCATCGCCGAATCGCTGCGCCTGTTGTCGGGCAAGGCAGGTGATTTGGCATCCGAGGTGCGCGGGCTGGCCGATGCGGTGGGCCTGGCGCCCGAGTTGCTGGCGCGCTTTCCGCATCAGTTGTCGGGCGGGCAGAAGGCCAGGGTCGGCATCGCGCGTGCCCTGGCTTCGAAGCCCGAACTGCTGATCCTCGATGAACCGACGTCCGCACTCGATGTCTCGGTACAGGCAATCGTGCTGCAACTATTGGCACGCCTGCGGCGCGAACGCGGCCTGGCCTACCTGTTCGTCTCGCACGACCTCAACGTGGTGCGCCTTCTGTGCGATCGGGTGGTCGTCATGTACCTCGGGCGGGTGATCGAAGCGGGGCCCGCCGAACAGGTTTTCGCCCATCCGCGCCATCCTTACACGCGTGCGCTGGTGTCGGCGATTCCGCGCGGGCATGGCGGTGTGGCGGGTGACGCCGTGGCGCGCATCCGCCTCGCGGGCGAGGTGCGCAGCCCGATCGATCCGGACCCTGCGGTATGCCGCTTTTACGGGCGTTGCGGCCAGGGGTTCGCGCGCTGTGCATCTCAAATGCCGCTGTTGCGCGATACCGGTGACGCGCGTACGGTCGCCTGTCATCTGCCTTGAAGGCATGAAAGCATTCGCGCAAGACAAGCGCACGGTGCGCTCGCGGAGCGGCACCCCCGGCCGGCGCATCACGGTGGCGCCGACCAAGGGCGCCGGGCTGGCGACGCGGGTGCACGAACGCATCAAGGGCGAGATCTTTGATTTCCGCCTGATGCCCGGCGATCGCTTCACCGAAAGCGAAGTGGCGTCGCGCATGCAGGTGAGCCGTACGCCGGTGCGCGAAGCCCTGTATCGCCTGGAGTCGGAAGGCTATCTCGAGGTGATGTTCCGCAGCGGCTGGCGCGTGCGTCCCTTCGACTTTCAGATGTTCGAGAACTTGTACGATGTACGGGTGGTGCTGGAAGTTGCGGCGCTGCGCCGCTTGTGCGAGATGCCCGAACAGGCGTCACTTGAGGAACTCAAGTCCACCTGGCTTGTGAGCCTCCAGGAACGCATGACTGACGGGCGAGCGGTCGCGGCCGCGGATGAAGGCTTCCATGCGACCCTGGTGGCAGCCACCGGCAACCGGGAGATGGCGCGCATTCATCATGAGGTGACTGAGCGGATCCGCATCATCCGTCGTCTTGATTTCGCCCAGGAGAGGCGGGTGGATGCGACCTACCAGGAACACGCGAAGATCCTGCGCGCGGTGCTGCAGCGCAAAATCGATCATGCGCAACTGCTGTTGAAGGCGCACATCGAGGAAAGCAAGGCCGAGGTACGCAAGATCACGCTGCACATGCTGCACCAGGCGCGCACGAAAACAGAGTGAGGTCTTGCGCTGGTGGACAGGTTTCGGGGGCAGCGGCAGCGGGGTGTTCGCCTGTATTTGATGCCAATGACATCGATCCGGGGGATAATCGCGTTTTGTTACGAGCTTGTTGGCAGAGGGATGCGGCCCATCCATTGGCTCCGGGACGCCACCATCGAGGTTCAACTGCTGTTGTTGGCCTGCGTGGTGGCGCTCCCCTTGTGCGGCTTGACCGCCTATGGTGCGTTTCGCGAACTCGCGCTGGGCGAAACCGAGGCTCTTGAGCGCGCGGCGTCGCGCGCGTTGCGGGTGGCCGGCAGCGTCGACGACCAGATTTTCAAGGTCGATGCCTTGCTTGCGTCGTTGAGCGGGTCGGTCCTGCTACGTACCGAAGAAGCCGAGCGCGCGCGGGCCGCATTGGCAGTCGCGAGCACGCAATTGCCGCTTGCCTTTGGCGGATTGCGCTTGAACGGCGTGGACGGGTTGCCGATCATCAGTTCGAACGATGCGCGCGGCTCGATCGCCGACCGGCGCTACTTCATACAGGCGTTGGCACGGCCCGGCCTTGCCATCGGCGAACCGACGCGGGTGGTCGGTGCGGACGACTGGATTCTGGGACTGGCGCGCCAGAT
>JAYTDE010000919.1:0-3420 GCA_043736195.1 Burkholderiales bacterium
TCTCTTGACGCCCGCCACCGCGGGCGTTTTTTCATGCACAGATCAGGTCCGCCGCCTTCTCCGCGATCGCCACCACCGCCGCGTTGGTGTTGCCCGACACCACCGCCGGCATGACCGAGGCATCGACCACCCTTAAGCCCGCCACGCCGCGCACCCGCAACTGCTCGTCGACCACCGAGCGCGCATCGGTGCCCATGCGGCAGGTGGAGGTCGGGTGGTACACGGTCTCGCCGGTGGCGCGGCAGAAGTCCAGCCACTCGGCGTCGCTGTTGACTCCCGGACCGGGCGTGCGCTCTTCGGCCACGTAGCGGCTGAACGGCGCGGTATTGACCAGCGCGCGCAATTTTTTCAGGCCATCGACCATCACGCGGCGATCGTTCTCGGTGGCCAGGTAGTTGTAGAGGATCGCCGGCGCCGCTGCCGGGTCGGCCGACTTGATGCGCACATGGCCACGCGACTCGGCGCGCAACTGCGACATCGAGCAGGTGAAGCCGGAAAACGGGTCGAGGATGCCGCCGCGCTTGGCGACCGAGAAATTGATGAAGTAGAACTGCGCGTCGGGCCGCGTCAGTTCCGGCCGGGTACGGGTGAAGGCGGCCGCATAGCCCGCGCTGACGGTGAGCGGCCCGCGCTTTTGCAACAGGTACTGCAGGCCGATCTTGGCCTGGCGCCATAAGCTCGCCATGTCGTCGTTCAGCGTGATCGGCCGGGTGCAGCGCCAGAAGGTGCGCACGTAAAAATGGTCCTGCAGGCCTTCGCCGACCTCGGGCACATCGTGCAGCACCGGAATGCCGTGCGACTTGAGCAACGCGGCCGGGCCGACACCGGAGAGTTGCAGCAATTGCGGCGAGTTGAAGGCACCGCCCGCGAGAATGACTTCGCGTGCCTGCACGGTCAGGGTCTGGCCATGTTGCCGATATTCGACCCCGGTGGCACGTGTGCCTTCGAACAGCACGCGCGTGGCCAGCGCCTCGACCTCGACCTGCAGGTTGGCGCGCTTCTGCGCCGGCCGCAAATACCCCACTGCGGTCGAAATGCGTTTGCCGTTGCGGGTATTGGCCTGGAAATAGCCCGCGCCCTCCTGCGTGGCGCCGTTGAAATCGTCATTGCGCGGGATGCCGCAGGCCACCGCCGATTCGATGAAGGCGTCGCACATCTGGTGGCGGTCGGGCAGGTCGGATACCGCGAACGGCCCGCCGCTGCCGTGATACCGGCTGGCGCCGCGGCTTTGGTCCTCGGCCTTGATGAAATACGGCAACAAATCGTCGTAAGCCCAGCCGGGCACGCCCCAGTCGTCGAAGTCCTGATGCTGGCCGCGAATGTAGACCAGGCCGTTGATCGACGACGAGCCGCCCAGCACCTTGCCGCGCGGCGTGAAGATGCGCCGGTTGTTGCAGGTGGGTTCGGGTTCGGACTCGTAGCTCCAGTTGACGCTCTTGTCGGCGAACAGCTTGCCGTAGCCCAGCGGCACGTGAATCCACGGGTTGGTATCGCGCGGGCCGGCTTCGAGCAGCAGCACGCGGCGCTTGCCGTCGGCGGTCAGGCGGTTGGCCAGCACGCAGCCGGCCGAGCCGGCGCCGACGATGATGATGTCGTATTGGGTCATGGTGTGATCTTTCCTGATTTCCGCATTCGAACCGCTCGCGCAAGCAGCGCGCTTAAGCGCCTTGCGGATCGGCCATCGCCTCATTCACGCTGCGCGCGCTGTCGGCGCTGAACGAGCCGATCTCGGCCACGCGCCAGGACGGCCGCGCCGTCAGCCGCGCCCACCAGTTGGCCACGGCCGGCCGCAAATGCCGCCGCCGCTCCTCCTCGAAGCGCACCACATAAGGCGCCGCGCCGATGTCGGCCAGGGTGAAGCGTTCACCGAAGAGCCAGGGACCGCCGCTTTTTCGCAGGTAGTCGTCGATCTGCACGGTCATGTTTTCCAGGATGTCGAGCGCGGCATCGATCTCGGCCCGGGTGAACGGCTTGCGCGCCATGCGGGTCCACAGGTCGCGCCGCTCCTGGCTCGGTATCGCCGCCAGGCGCCGCGCCAGCTCCTCATCCGACCATTTTTCGGCGAGCGGGCGCATCAGTTGCGACCAGTTCGGCTTTTGCACCGCCGGCAGGCACACGTCATCGATGTATTTGCACCAGCGCCGCACTTCATGGCGTTTGAACGGATCGTCCGGCATCAACGGCGGCTCGGCAAACGCCTCGTCCAGATACTCGTTGATCAGGTTGCTCTCGATCAGCGGATGGCCATCCACCACCAGGGCTGGCACGATGCCCGAAGGGTTCAGGCGCTTGTACCAGTCGCTGTGGTGCTGGAAGCGGTTCAAGTCGAGCACCAGGCCCTTGAAAGCCAGGCCCTTCTCGGCCAGCGCCAGGCGCACCTTGCGCGAGGCGCTGGAATTCCAGGCGTGATACAAAACGAATTCGGGTTGCTGCTTTTCGCCCACCTTGCCTCTCCCTGGTAGCGTGACACGGAAGTTTCGATGCGCAATGCAAGCGATGGCGCTTGGCGCACACCGCAATTGTCCACAGGGCGCCACTTCCTCGATCGGTATTTGCGCGGCATTGCACTAACATTGCCCGTGCAGTCAAGTAAGCTCGCCCGCACCGTGCGCAGGAATTGTACGTCGGCGGCCACGCATGATCACCCTTGCGAAGAGCGAACAGGGTTCGTGAACGCCAGGGCGATCCGCGATCGCATGTGCCATGCACCTGAATCGATGAGGCAGTATTCGAGTTCGAGCCCTGCCCATCCGCCGCAGCGCCGCATGCGCCGACACATTGGAGACTACTGACCATGAACACGCTTGCCGACGACCAATCCGTAGTGCAGCGCGTCCTGGCGCATATCGAGCATGGCAGCACCGATCTGGCAACCGCGGTGTGGCGCGAACCGGTGGAAAACTACCGCTCCGCAGCGCGCCTCGAAAGCGAGATCACCCAGGTCATGCGCCGCACGCCGACACCCTTCTGCCCGTCCGCCGCGCTTGCCCGGCCCGGCACCTACGTCGCGCGCACAGCCGCCGGCGTGCCGATCCTGGTGGTGCGCGGCGAGGATGGCCAGGTGCGCGCGTTCCGCAATGCCTGCCGGCACCGCGGCATGCAGGTGGCCAGCGGCAGCGGCAGCGCCAGGGCTTTCCCCTGCCGCTACCACGGCTGGACCTATGCGCTCGATGGGCATTTGCGCCAGGTGCCGCACGAGCACGGCTTTCCCGGGCTCGACCGTGCCAGTCACGGCCTGGTGCCGGTAGCTGCCAGCGAAAAGCTGGGCCTGGTGTTCGTCACGCAGGATGCGCCGGCGCCTGAAGACAGCGCGCTCGACGGCCTGTGGCCGCTGGTGGGGCCGCGGCAGACACTGCTTGCCAGCAGCGAGCAACTGGTCGAAGCCAACTGGAAAGTCCTGCTCGAAGGCTTCATCGAGGG
>JAYTDE010000920.1:0-2807 GCA_043736195.1 Burkholderiales bacterium
TGGTGAGCGCGCGCAGCCGCAACCTGCGCGCCTGGATTGTGGCGTTGTGGCCGCTCGCATTTCTGGGCCTGGCGTGCCTGGCGTATTTTTTCGCACGCGACCATGCCGAGGCCGGCTTCGAGGTCACCAGGACCGTGCCCTCGATCATGTGGCAGCTCGGCATACGCCACGAGATCCTCTACTACGCCTTCGGCAAGCAATGGACCCTGCTGTCGACGGTGGTCGGCCTCTTTTTTCTGGCCGTGCCATGGCTCCTGGGTTTGCGCCCCGGGCGCGAGCAGCCGGCGCGCCTGGTGCCCTTTGCCTTGGCCGCGGCGGTGCTGTGTTTCGTACCCAGCTTCATGTTCGAAACCTCGTTCGTCTATCAGCGCTTCGCGATTTTCCTGTTTCCGGCCTATGCCTGGATGTTCTCGCGGCCGGCCGACCGCGCGCTCATGCCGGCGCGCGGGCAGTCGGCTGTTCTGGCGCTCCTGATGGTGGCCTGCTGGACGGTGCTGGCGCACAACTCGATGCGTACCTGGCAATTCGGCCGCGAGACGGCGGATTTCGAGCGGGTCGTAGCCGGCCTCGAACCGCGCCAGCGCGCGCTGGCGCTGATATTCGACCGTGCCAGCCTGGCCGATGCCGACCCGGTCATGTACGTGCACTATGCAGCCTGGTATCAGGCGGAGCGGCAGGGCCTGGTCGATTTCAATTTCGCCTGGGTGCCGCCGCAGATCGTGCGTTATCGGGTGGCGGCGCGCCCGCCGGTGATCATGAGTTTCTCCTGGCGCCCGCAGGATTTCGACTGGGGCCGGCATCAGGGCGGCAACTACCGGTATTTCTTCGTCCGCCATCGGGAGCCGCTGCCGGCCAAGCTGTTCCAGGGGGCGCCATGTGCGCCAAAATTGGTGCAACAAAGTGGCGGCTGGAAGGTATACGAGCGGATCGCCTGCGCTGACGCCAGAGCACCCGGATGATCGATTTCCACGCTTGCGTCACCCTGCCGGTTGCCCACGGCGGACCCGGGCAATGAGCTGCCGGGCGCGCTTCGGGAAGTGCTTGGGTGACGCCGGCGGCGTCGTGCCGGCCGTGCGCGTTGCGCGTGCCGCATGCGGGCGGGAGTCGCTGCGGTGAGGCGGGAAGTTTCGATTTACCTCGACCTGGTGCGATTCGCCGCGGCGATGGTGGTCATGCTGTCGCACTTTTCCTTCAACCGGATCAGTGGCGGACTGTTGTGGCAGGTCGGCGCCTATGGTCATGAAGCGGTCACCGTGTTTTTCGTGCTGTCCGGGTTTGTCATCGCCTACGCCACCGATACCCGCGAAACCACACCTGCAAGCTACTGCATCAGTCGCCTGGCGCGCATGTATTCGGTGGTGATTCCGGCATTGCTATTGACGGTGCTGCTTGACGAGCTCGGCACGCTCTTGCGCCCGGATCTCTACGCGGGCGGATGGGGCTATGTGCGCGACCTTTCGCTCACGCGTTTTCTGACCGGGCTCACCTTCACCAACGAACTGTGGACCATCAGCATTCCGCAGGGTTCCAACGGCGCGTATTGGTCGATGGGCTACGAGGTGCCGTATTACGCGATTTTCGGCATCGCCCTTTTTTCCAGCCCGCGCTGGCGCATCGCCGCGGTGTGCGCGGCGCTGGCGGTGGCCGGGCCGTCGATCGTGCTGGCGCTGCCGATCTGGTTGTCGGGTGTTGCCGCCTATCATTTCTGCAAGCGCGACCTGCTATCGGTACGTAACGGCAGCTTGCTGTTTTTCGGCTCGCTCGCAGCCTGGGTCGCCTACGAGGTCGTGGTCTGGAAGTTCGGGCGTCCGAACCTCGCGGCGACGCCGTGGCACAAGCGAACCGAGATCGTGCAGGACTATTTAATAGCGACTTTTTTTGTCCTCAACATCGTCGGTTTCAGCGCCGCGGCGTCGCGCCTGGGGGGCATTCTCGTGTGGCTCTCGCGCCCGATCCGGTTTCTGGCGGGCGCATCGTTTACGATTTATCTGTGCCATTTGCCGATTCTGCAGTTCATGGTGGCGTGCATGCCGTGGCCGCCGATCGATCCGCGCAGCAGGATCATCGTTTTTTCCGCCACGCTGGCGATGGTTTTTCTGATTGCCATGGTGACCGAGAGAAAAAAAGAGCCTTGGCGCAAGGCGATAGAGTCGATCTGGAATCGCTGTGCGGCCGGCAGGCGTATCGGAGCGGTTTGAAAAGGGCCTCGATCCGGTCGACGCTCGTCACGCTCCCGCCGCCAAGCGCGATCCACCGTTGCAGATCAGCTGTGACTGCGACAATTTTTCCCTGAACTGCGTGCCGGACAGGCCTTCGCGCCGCCAAGGCGCCGCGCGACCCCTGGCCATCATTTCCCGCGCTGCAGCGCCTTGAGGGCTCGCGCGAGCGCCGGCACGCGCGCTCCCACACGGGTCAATTCTTCGCACAAAGGATGTGCGACTAGTACCACGCTTAAGAACCATACCGGAAGGATGACCGCGCCCACTATCAATACCTGCACCGCGACTGGCCAGTCGACGGGAATGATGGCACGCAAGCCCGCGGCGACGGCGAAGCAAATCATCGTCACCAGGGCGCTGGGCTTGAGTACCAGCAGAAAATCGCGCAATCGCAAGTCAAAGTAACGTGCCTGCAGGTAGAGATTGACCGGAATGGTGATGACGGTGGCCAGCGCCAGCGCCCAGGTGAAGGTCAGCAAGCCGCCGTCGAAGATCGCCAGGATGCAAACCACGCGTGCCGCCAGCAACGCCGCCGGCGGGGCGATGGCCAGGTACGGGCGGCCAACGGCGAGCAGGCCCGCCCAGTGG
>JAYTDE010000921.1:0-2525 GCA_043736195.1 Burkholderiales bacterium
AACCCGGGATTGTTGTAGAGCGCGATCTGCACCGCGTCGTCGGCAGACAGGGGTTGCGCCAGCAGCGCCGCGACTTTCTGCCTGACGCTGTCGGCATCGCTCTCGCTCCTGATCCATACGGCGTCGCGGCCGAGGCGATCCTTGGCTGTCTGCTGCGTCAGGCCGAAGCCGCGATCTTCGGAGAAGTTGGCGCAGCCGCCCAGTAGCCCCGCTGCAACCGCCATGGTCAAGGTGCGCATCAAAGCTGTTTTCATTTGCGCTCTCCGGCCCGGTGCCCGGCGTGTGGATCGGCGCCCTGCATGGGTTTTGCCGCGGCTGGCGCATTGCGTGCGAACCCGGTGATGCGATAGACGTCAACGTCCTTCTCGAGCGTGAAGGCAATCCGTTCACCGGGCTTGATCATGTCGGCCAGGGCGGGCGACTTCAATTGCCAGAAGGCGATGCCGGCGGGCCAACCCAGCGGCTTGATGGCGTCGCCGTCGATGCGCACGCGGCCGGCCGCACGGTCGATTTCGAGCACGGTGCCGGTGGCAGCGACGCTCTTTTCGATGTCGCGCAGGTGCGCGTTGTGGCCACCCAATACCGCCATGGTGTCGTTGACATCGCGCCAGTTGGCGGGCTTCTCGTCGCGATACGACTGGTAGTCGCGCAGGGCGGACTGGTGTTTGGGCGGGGCGACCAAGGCTTGGCCCAGCGTGCTGCCGGCGAAAAGCGCGGCTGCCACGGCAGCTACCCAGGCGGCCGGGTGCGGACGGTGTTTCAAAAACATGATGACTCCTTGAAGACGAATGAACCCGTGCGTGCCTTCGAGGCGAAGGCACGCGCATTCACAACGTCAGGGAGTCAGATGCGCAGGCGCGCGGTGCTCTGGTAAAGCGGCGGGGCGCCGCCGCGATGCACGTCTTCCGGCCGCGCGGCCGGCGCTCGCCGTGCAATGTGGCCATCGGTCGCCGCGTAAACGGCGACCACCAGAAACGCGGTATCGGCCGCGGCGCTCACCCGTATGTCCGGGTGGTCCAGGGTTTGTACCGCACTCTGGCAGTGATACTTGCACAACAGGGCCGTGGTTTCGGTGGCCTGCTCGTTGCAGTGTTCTTCGTCAGCCGCTTGCGCCGCCGCCATTGCCATGTGCGCGGCGATCCTTGCCTCTTCCCTGCTTTGCTGCGGACCGCTCGCCGCGTGCAGCGACACCATCGCATAGGCGGCGATAAGGGTGCCAAGCAGGATGCGCGCAGCGGCGCGCAGGGTTCTGGAACGGATCATGAGGATGAAACTATAGGCGAGCGGGCCGGGTTTGGCAAATGCACAGGCTTAGGAGTGCAGCGCATGGCGATTGGTTCCCGCGGATTTGGCCGCCGCTTGCGGCCCGGCCGACAGGTTTTCCAGGATCGGGCAATCCGGCCGCAGGTCGCCGTGGCATTGGCCGGCCAGGTGTTCGAGGGTGCGGCGCATCTCGCTCATTTCGGCAATCCGCGCGTCGAGTTCGGCCATGTGCGCCAGCGCCAGGGCCTTGACCTTGCCGCTGGCGCGGCGGCGGTCGCGCCACAGGCTCAACAGCGCTTCGATCTGCTTGACCGAAAACCCCAGGTTGCGCGCCCGGCGGATGAAGCGCAGCGTGTGCACGTCCGCCTCGGCATACACGCGGTAGCCGGAATGCGTGCGCCGGGCCGCTGCGATCAGGCCGATCTCCTCGTAGTGGCGGATCATCTTGGCCGACACGCCGGAGCTCTGTGCGGCCGTGCCGATGTTGACCGGATATTGCAGTGATGGCTGTTGCATGATTTAGGTTGGGTCAGGGTGGTGGATTGCCGGGCGCCAGCGCTTGAGCAGCAAGGCATTCGACACCACGCTCACGCTGGAGAATGCCATCGCGGCGCCGGCCAGCATCGGGTTCAACATGCCGAATGCGGCCAGCGGAATGCCCACCGCGTTGTAGATGAACGCCCAGAACAGGTTCTGGCGGATCTTGCTGTAGGTACGCCGCGAGATGGCGATCGCGTCGGCCACCAGCAGCGGATCGCCGCGCATCAGGGTGATGCCGGCGGCGTGCATGGCGGCGTCCGTCCCGGTGGCCATGGCGATGCCCACATCCGCCGCCGCCAGCGCCGGCGCGTCGTTGATGCCGTCGCCCACCATCGCCACGCGTCCCTGCGCCTTGAGCGCCAACACCGCCTCCGCCTTGTCGGCCGGCAACACTTCCGAGCGCGCCTCGCCGATGCCCAGGCGGTCGGCCACCGCGCGGGCGGCGCCGGCGTTGTCGCCGGTCAGGAGTACGGTGGAAATACCTTGTTCGGTGAGGCGCCGGATCGCATCGATGGCGGAGGGCTTGATGGTGTCGCCGAAGGCCAGGAGGCCCAGCACGCGGCCCGGCTCGCTGAGCCAGGAAACCGAGTTGCCCTGCGCTTCGAGTTGCGCGGCACGCAGGGCCAGTGCGCCGGGCTCCAGGCCTTCCTCGCGCAACAAGCGCGCCGCACCCAGCTTGAGGCGGCGGCCTTCGACCAAGGCGGTCACGCCGCGCCCGGGCA
>JAYTDE010000922.1:0-7702 GCA_043736195.1 Burkholderiales bacterium
GTCACCGGCCTTGGCATCACGCCGATACCCTACAAGGGCGGCGCATTGATGGTGACCGACATCATCGGCGGCCAGGTGGTGACCGGTGCCATTGACTTCGCCGGCGCCGCACCGCTGATCCGCGAGCGCCGCCTGCGTGCATTGGCGATCACCTCCGACGTGCGCGACCCGGCCTTTCCCGACGTGCCGACCATGAAGGAGAGCGGTTTTCCGGAGTTTGAAACGTATGTATGGTCCTCTTTTTTCGTGCGCGCCGATACGCCCGACGATGTGACCGCCAGGCTGTATGAAGGATTCAGGAAAGTGATGACCAGTCCCGAGGCGCGCGCCTACCAGGCCAACCAGCCGGCACAGGTCATGACCTTGGGTCCGGTGGAGTTGCGCGCGTTTGTGGCCGCGGAGTTTGAACGTTTCAAACGTGTCGCGCAGGCGGCCGGCATCGAGCCGCGCTAAGAGGCGATGCCGGGCGCGAAGCTCAAGGGTGGGCACGCAGGTGCTGTTCGAAGGCCGCGACCGTCTGAGTCGGCCAAGACCGCGCCGCGCGTCCAGCCGGCCACCCCCGCATCGCCCGCGCGCCGTACGCAATCGCAACGGCGCGAGGAAGCCGAGAGTCGCCTGCTCGACGCGGCGCTGGCCATCGTGGCGCGCGCCGGCAGCGCGCGCCTGACGCTTGCCGAAGTGGGTGCGGCGGCGGGCTACAGTCGCGGCCTTGCGACCCATCGATTCGGCAACAAGGCGGGCCTGCTGCGTGCACTGGCAGCTCACATCAACGCCCGTTTTCACGATCAATTGCGCGCCGCGCCGGCGCGGCGCGACGGGCTGGATGCGATTCGCGGCAATATCAGCGTCTACTTCGGGCGCAGTGATCGCAACTGGACCACCACACGTGCCTTGCTGGTGATGATGACCGAAGGCTTCATGGAGGGCGCCGAACTCAAGAGCGACATGGCGGCCTACAACCGGCTGGCGCTGGCGTTTTTCGAGAAACATCTGCGCAGCGGCATCGCGCAGGGCGAGATTCGTGACGACATCGAGCCTGCCGGCACGGCGGTACTGCTGCTGGGCAGCTTGCGCGGCGTGATGCTGCAGTGGCTGCTCGATGACGCGATCGACTTGGGCGTGGTGCGCGACCGTCTGCTGGCGATGCTTGACGTGACGCTTGCGCGCAGCGCCTGAAGCCACGGGTATGACGGTGTCGAGGCGCGAGACGCAGCCGCTTCAGGGGCGGTGCAGCGGATGGCGCCGCGTCAGGGTCGGCGTGCGCGATGCGCGCGCCAGTCGTCTTCGCTCCATAGAAGCAAGTCTTCCGCACCGGATGTGCGCAAGTGCGCGGCACCGTCGATGGCCACCGTTTCGCCCGACATGTAACCCGCTTCGTCGGCAATCAGGTAGGCAGCGAGGTTGGCCAGTTCCGCTGCCTGGCCCACCCGCCCCAGCGGCACGCGCCCGGCCGGCGCGCGCTCGTTGCTGCGCATGGCCGGCATGAGTTGGCGCCAGGCGCCGTCGGTGGGGAAGGGGCCGGGAGCGATCGCCACCAGGCGTATGTTCTTCGGCCCCCATTCAACCGCCAGGCTCTTGGTCATCGCCTCAAGGCCCGCTTTGGCCATTGCCGAGGGCACCGTAAAGGCGCGCCCGGTGCGTACCGAGGTCGACAGGATGCTCAGCACCACCCCGGCGTGCCGCGCATCAATCCAGCGGCGCCCGGCGCCCAGCGTGCAATAAAGCGCCCCGTGCAGGGTCGGCGCCAGGATGGCGTCCGCGGCACGCGCCGACAGGCGCTCGCTTTGCGCGATGAAGGTGGCGGCCGCGTTGTTGACCAATACGTCGAGCGGAGCCACCTGCCAGATGGCGTCGAGCATGGCTTCGACCGCGCCGGCGTCGCGTAAATCGCAGCCGTGGGTCGCAACGCTCGCGACACCGGCCTCGCGCAATTTTGCCGCGCTTGCTTCCAGTACCTCGATGCGACGGCCGCAAAGAATCAGTGTCGCACCCAGTTCGGCAAAACGCGCCGCCATGGCCGCCCCCAGGCCGCTGCCGCCGCCGGTGATCAGAATTCGTTTTGCGGCAAGCAGATCGTTGCGAAACATCGCGACTCCATGCGGGGACGGTGGCGCCTTGGGGGGCGCCAGCCCTGTTGTCATTCGAGCCGGTGCCGCCGGGTCGGATCTTACGCGGTGAAGCGTCAGGTCCCTGGAATTATCGACTATTCAAGGACGCAGGCTCGCGCTGTTGCGCGCGGCTTTTAGTCGGCTTCGCGTCGCAGGTGCAGCCGACGCTGCGATTCGGTGACGAACTCCTCAAGATCGGGATCCAGTGCGTTACGCGCCGAGACGATGCCCACTAGTTGGCCCGCTTCCAGCACTGGCAGATGGCGAAAGCTGTTGTCATGCATCAGCAGCATCGCATAGCCAAAAGACTTGTGCGACTCGATGGTGACCGGGGCCGCGGTCATCACCGCGGATACAGGCGTAAGCGTGGGGTCGCGGTCTTGTGCCACCACCCTAAACGCGATGTCGCGTTCGGTAAAGATGCCGACCAGGCGGCCGCTCTCCAGCACCACGAGCGCTCCAACCTTCTCGGATGCCATAAGCTTGGCTGCCGCATTGACGCGCAGGTCCGACGGCGCGGTGACGAGCCTGGATTTTTCCAGAATGTCCCTGACCTGCAGGCTATACATTTCGTCCTCGGAATGGCGATGCTGCAACCACGCGCCAAGCTCACGCCCGCGTGGCAACCCTAGCTGCCCGCAGCAGCATTGCCGTCTCGGCAACGGAGATGCATGATGCTGATGCGAACATGTGTATCGTAGTCAAGGCGTGGCGCAACCATTTGATCAGGATCAAGCGCCGACGCCGGCCAACACGCTGCCAACACGTTGTCAACACCGGCCGGCAAGCGCGCGCGGCGCCGCCGCGATTTGCCAGTATCAACGCCGCACCGTGCGAGTCAGTCGTACGATCGGGGGCCCGCCGCTGATCGTTGAAGCCACGTCGAGGAGTTTTCAGCATGCGTGCACAACATGCGTGCAGCGACTGTCGCACTGTCACTCGCAATCGGATTGGGCTTTGCTGCGGCGCCGGCTTGCGCGCAGGTCGAAAAACCGGCGCTCAAGTTCACGCTGGACTGGCTGTTCCAGGCGCCGCAGGCACCCTACACCCTGGCGGCGGAAAAGGGCTATTTCAAGGCCGAGGGCCTGGAAGTGACGGTTGACCGCGGGTCAGGTTCGGGCGCCTCGGTGCAGCATGTCGAATTCATCCGCGTCGGCGGCGCGGTTACCTGCAGCGGGCTGCCGATCGTGCGCTGGCAGGGCGAGGCGCGCCTGCGCGAAGTGATGCGACTGCTCGAAGCTGAAGGCGTATACATTGCCGACCCGCACACCTGGGTGGTGGAGGACGGCGGCAAGAAATCGATCAATCCGCGCCATGTCGAACTGAAGCTCGCCATGGATCCGGCGGGCTTGCTCAAACCCGGCAAGCTGCGCGCCTGGGACGAACGCGACCGGTTGCAACGCAAGAGCGTGTTCTGGAATTCCTGATCGCTTGCGCGTCTACCCTGGCAGGCGCCGTCGCGTTTGGCTTGGCGCCCGAGGTGGCGTTACTGCATATTTCAAGCCGGTGCCGACTCGCCGCCCAGCGCGGTGATTAGTTCGGGGATCAGCTTGGCCATCTCGCCGGTGGCGATCGCGGTGTCGGTATCGAAGCGGTCTTCATCATCGGCGCCGGCTTCCTTGAAAACTCCGTCAAGGAAGCGGATTTTCTTGATCTGCATGGTGTCGGTCAGCACGAACGCGATGCGGCCGGCCCACAGCATGGCCAGGCGCGTCGGCACCTTGCCGCCTTCCACATGCCCGCGAATTTCCGCCAGATCGAGCAGATGGCGCGAGTACTTGACGGCGGACTGCACGTCGTCGGTGGATTTGAGTTCGCATTCGCGGTCAAGGTCGAAATGCCCGGGGGCGCTGCGCTCGGTCAGCCACAAGGCCATCGCGGCGGCCGCTGACTGATGGGTCTGCACCAGCGTGACGGTGAACTGGTCGAGCGCGCGGATCAGGCTGACCAACACTTCGTCCGCGCGGGCCTGGGTGGTGGTGTCGATCACCAGCAGGCGTGCCTTGGGGTCGATCCATGCGGTGACCGCCGACTGCTTGGTGAAGGCTACGGGCAGCAGTTCGCGGATGATCTCTTCCTTGATCTCCTTCGCTTGCTTCTTGCCGGGTTTGCGGCCGCTGGTGGCCTCGATCTTCTCCATGCGTTGCTCGACGGCGCGCCGCACCACCGTGGCAGGCAGCAGCTTGGATTCGATCATGAACTTGAGAATCAGCTGACCGCCGACCGATTCGACCAGGGCGCCGTGCGTGAGGCCGCGCGGCTCGCACCAGCCCACCGATCTTTCCTGGCTGGCGGCGCACTCGACAAAGCGAAAGCGGTCGAGCGACTGCTCGATTTGCTTGATCGACGCGGTCCATGCCGGGCCGATGCGATACATCATTACGTTCTTGAACACGACTACCTTTGCTGTAGGTGGAATTTGATGCGGCCGCGTCCGACGATGGCGGGCGGTGCCTGGAGAAACCCTGGAGCGCGCCGACGGATTCGCGGCCGGGCCGAATGATAGCGCTTGAGGCGTTTGCGCCGCGGGTCAGGCTGCGCGCCACGTTCAGTACATCGCGCCGCGCCTGCCGCTGCCGCGGTGCGCCACCCAGAATGCAGCCAGGGGCACGACGATCCATTGCAGCAATGGTGTCAGGCCGATGCCGATCAGCGGCACCACCGGCATGCTGTCGGCATAGGCCCAGCTGCGGCGTACCACCAGATTGAGCCATTCGCTGAAAATCGTGTAGCCAATGCCGATGCAAACAGTCAGCCACATCACGCGCAACGCACCACTGGCGGGCCAGCGATCGCTGCCCGCAAGCAGCAGACCGGCCAGCAACGCGGAAGCGGCGATCAGGATATCGCCACCGGTACAGTGCAACACGGCGAAAGCCTTGTCGCTCCAGCTGCCGGTGGCCCACAGGGTGTAGAGCGGCAAGTGGGCGCTTTCCCAGAGCAGGTTGCCGAGCGCGATAACGGCCAGATAGCGCCGCAGCATGGCAAGCCAGGAAAGGTCGCCGAACAATGGAAAGGAGTGCCTCATGCCGCCATTATCGGCTGCATTGGGCGCCATGGTTCGGCGCGGATGGAGAAGGGCGTAAACAGTTGGCCTGCGCCACGGCTGGATCACCATCCGGCGTTGTGCTCGCGACAGTTGGCCGCGGTACGATGATTGCCGGCGCCGCAAATGCGGCATCAGCGAACGCATACGAGGAGCCGCGATGAAAGCCATCTGGAACGACACAGTGATAGCCGAGAGCAACGATACCGTGGTGGTCGAGGGCAACCACTATTTTCCGGAAAGCACGTTGCGGCGCGAGCTTTTGCGACCGAGCGACACCCACACCACCTGCGGCTGGAAAGGCGTGGCCAGCTACTACTCGCTCGATGTGGACGGGCAGGTCAACGCAGACGCGGTGTGGTACTACCCAAGCCCGATCAAGGGCGCCGAGGCGGTAGCCGGGCGGGTGGCGTTCTGGAAAGGTGTGCAGGTACTGCCATAGCGATCCAGGGCCCAGGCCGTGGCGCGTGCCCGCAGGCGTGGCGGCATGCCGCAGTGGACTGGGATCTGTGTGGTTCATTCCGACACCCCCCCTCCGGCGCGGCCGTCGTGTTTTGTGGAAGTGCTCAGCGGCTTGCTTGACGGCCACGCGTGAGCCAGCGGTCCAACAGTTCGAACAGACCCTGGGTGGCCAGCGCCATCGCCGCCGCAGGCACGGCGCCTGCCAGCAGAGCACTGTGATCGTTGAGCGCCAGCCCGGAGGCGATGCGCTCGCCAAAGCCGCCGGCGCCGATGAAGGCGGCGATGGTGGCGGTGCCGACAGTGGTGACCGCTGCCGTCTTGACGCCGGCCAGTATCACCGGCGCGGCCAAGGGCAGATCGATCGACGACCAGCGCTGCCACGGCGTCAGGCCAAGTGCGGTACCGGCCATGCGCAAGCCCGAAGAGACCTGCTGCAGGCCGGTGGTCACATTGCGCACGATCGGCAGCAGGGCATAGAGTGACAGCGCCACCAGCGCCGGCACGGTACCGATGTCACCCAAGAGCGGAATCAGGATCGCCAGCAACGCCAGCGAAGGAATGGTCTGCAAGAGGCCCACAACCGCCATCACCGGCTGTTCCAGCCTGGGCCGCGCGGCGGCGGCCGCACCGAGGGGAATGCCGACCGCCAGCGCCGCCGCGACGGCCACCAGCACCAGGAACAAATGCTGGCGCGCCAGGCGGCCAAGGTCGTCGGCGAACAGGCGCTCGATGAAGCCGGCGCGGCCGCTTGACGCGGCCGCGGCTTTGGGCGTGACGAAATCGGTGGCGATGGCGGTAAATGCGTGCCCGCGCAGTTCAGCATCGCCGTTCATCGCGATCATGCGCGCCGCGGGAATGCGCCCTTCAAGAGCCAGGATCGCCTGCCAGGCTTGGGGAAAGCGCCGCGCGGCGTCGCGCCGATACAGGAGCACCGCGTCATAGCGCGGGAAGTAGCCGGCATCGTCCGCCAGCACGGCAAGTCCCAGCGCCGCGATCTTGGCATCGGTCGAGTAAATGTCGATCAACGCGATGCGGCCCGCCGCCAGCGCCTCGTAGGCGATGCCGTGATCGATGCCGAGCGGTTGGTGCGGCAGGGCGTAGCGCGCCCTGAGCCCGGGCCAGCCGTCGGCGCGGCCGATGAATTCGTGCGAGAGGCCCAGCTTCAGTGTCGGGTGGCGCGTGAGGTCGCTGATGCGCGCGATACCGAGTTGGCGCGCCTGGTCGGCGCGCATGGCCAGCGCGTAACCGTTCTGGAAGCCCAGCGGCACCGCGATATCGAGGCCCAGGGCCGCCAGCTTGGCGCGCATCGCCGGAAGGTCGGTGGGCTGCGGATTCTTGAGGATTTCGGCATCGATGGTGCCCAGGTATTCGGGATAGACATCGATCGCCCCGGCCTTGAGAGCCTCGTAAACCACTGCGGTGTTGCCCAGGCCTTGCCGGTGCAGCACCGCGCTGTGCCGTGCGGCGGTCTGCGTTACGATCTCGCCCAGGATGTAAGACTCGGTGAAGCGTTTGGAGCCGACCACGAGCTTGCCGTTGTCGGCGGACGCGAGCATGGGCAGGAAGAGGGCGAGGCTTAACAGCCACGTGACGAGGGCGCCAACGAGCGCGCCCGGGGCGGGCGCGACCGGCTCACGGCCAATGGCTGGCTTTGCGGCCGCGCCAGGCACTGCGCGTTCAAGGATCATGCGTTCAATCATTGGTCCAGTCCGTCAGGCAAATGCCAGGTGTTACCGCGCCCGTTGCCGCGGCAGTTTGCCGCGTGTGATGGCCAGAAGGGCGTGAAGCCAGGCAGCGCAGCCACGCCAACCGGAACCCCCGTAATGCAATGATCCCGTGCCAATCCTGCATCTGCCGACTCTAACATCGCGTGTTTTGATCGCCATTGGCCACCGGCAATGCCGGTTCGTGAAATAAAAAGGGGCTCCGCATCACGCGAAGCCCCTGACTTGCTGGTGGGCGGTACTGGGATCGAACCAGTGACTTCCACCGTGTGAAGGTGGCACTCTACCGCTGAGTTAACCGCCCGCATAGAGAGTGCAAGTATAACAAAAAGGCGCACCACAGCTTAGAAGCTACAATCAAC
>JAYTDE010000923.1:0-2791 GCA_043736195.1 Burkholderiales bacterium
CGTCGTTCCCGAGCAGTCGGGAACCCAGGATCTTTGTGTACCAATGGCTTGGACCCCCGCATACGCGAGGGTGACAAACGCTAAAGTAAGTGCCATTCGTGCTAAGCAGGCCAGATGCGCGCGCCTTTAGGTGAAGCCCTGCCGACAGTAAAAATGCCGGGTGCCAGACCAGCCAAGCCCTAATGCTTGTCAGCGCGGCACGCAAGGCGCACAATTTCAGGCATGGAACACCGCACCTGAACCACTCGAACTACACGCTGGCGGCGATCGACGACATCATCGCGCGCGGAACGCTGGCCGATTGGCAGGCCATGCGCGACGCCGCGCGCAGCGAGCCGTTGGTGGCCGGCAAGATCGGCCGCGTGTGCGCAGCCTATGCACAAGATCGCTACGCACAGCGTCACCGCTTCTGGGCACTCTATGTCCAACGCGCCGCGGCCTGACTGGGACGCGGTTCTAAGCGCGGCTGCGCATCTGCAGGCAATTTTCCCCGACGCCGTGCTGGTCGGAAGGTCTGCGGCTGCGGTGCATGCCGGGCATCGCATGTCGGTCGATGCCGACCATGTGCTGACCGACCTGCGCACGCGCTTCGACCAGGTGTTTGAAGCGCTCGAATCGGTCGCCGGATGGAAAACGGCGCGCATTCAGCGACCGGTACAAATTCTCGGCAAGCTGGACGGCATCGAGACCGGCATCCGGCAATTGATCCGCAGCACGCCGCTGGACACCGAAGAGCGGCATGTAGACAGCGGCGCGGGCAGTCTTGATATCACCCTGCCCACCCTGGCCGAAATCCTGCGCATCAAGGCGGTACTGATCCTGCGCCGCAATGCCACCCGCGACTACCTGGATTTCGCCGCGCTGTCGGACCGCCTGGGCAGCGCGGCCACGCTTGAAGCGTGGCGATCCTTCGATGCGCTGTACCCGCAAAGCGGGCCCGATTGCGCTTCGCTGCAACTGCAGATTCAACTCGCGCACCCGCTGCCGTTCGATCTGGACGAGATCAAACTGGCGGAATACAAGCAGTTGGCCCCGTGCTGGCAGGATTGGCAGGCCGTGGTTCTGCAATGCCAGACCATCGCGCTGGCGCTGTTTGATGCCTCTGGGCGCCAGTAGCGGGTCGGACCGCACAGGTATGGGCTGCGAGCCGGCTGCCGGGGTCGCCTGCACCGGCAGCCGCAGCTTGAACCAGGCCGCATAGGCTGCCGGCAGGAACCACAGCGGCCAGTCTTACCTGATGCTCAGCATGCGCTCAACGTAGCGGGCGATCAGATCGATTTCGAGATTGACCATGGCACCAGGTGCCAGATGCCTGAGCGTGGTTAGCGCCACGGTATGCGGGATCAGATTGATCGAAAAATCCGCCCCGTCGGCAAAATCGGTCACCCGGTTGACGGTGAGGCTCACGCCATTGACGGTGACCGACCCTTTGTAGGCGAGAAACCTGGCCAGCTCCTTCGGCGCGCGCACCACCAGTTCCCAGGATTCGCCGATCGGCTCGAACTTTTCGACGCGCCCGAGCCCGTCGACATGGCCGGACACCAAATGCCCGCCCAGCTTGGTCGAGAGCGTGAGCGACTTTTCGAGATTGACTTCACCAGGCGCCGACAAACCCGCCGATTTCGACAGGCTCTCAAGTGATACCTCGACCTCGAAGCTGTTGCCGGCCATGCGCACAACCGTCATGCATGCGCCCTGCACCGCGATCGAGTCCCCGATCGCGACATCCTCTAAGCCCAGCGTGGCGGCGTCGATCGCCAGGCGCACCCCGGCATCGGCACCACCCAGTGGCTTGACATCGGTGATGCGGCCGATAGCCGCGACAATTCCAGTAAACATGGTGCGGCACTGCCTTTCGTTCCAAGGAAACACTGAATATGCCCGTCGGCAACACGAGCCGCTTTTGCATCCTGCCGATTCGATTCAAGACTGCTGTTAGAAAGTCCGCTATACAGGGAATGGCACTTACTTAATCGTTTGTCACCCTCGCGTATGCGCATAGGTGCTAACTTAAAAGCTACAGCGTTTTTCTCCCTCCCCTTCAAGGGGAGGGTTGGGGTGGGGATGGGGTAGTTTCCGATGAAACAAGGTTCCCGACTGCTCGGGAACGACGAGACGTTTACGTGGTTTGTTGTTTCCTGCTTATGTAAGTGCCATTTCGCTATACAGAGACTTATTCCGGGTTTTACTAGATGATGCGGGCGATCAGGCGCAAGTCGTCACCGAGCTGGCTGACACGATGAATCTTGAGCATGCGGCGCTCGTCCAGTTTTTCAAGTGCCGGCAAATTGAACATGCCCTGACCCGAATCGCCGATGATGCTGGCTGCGAAATACACCAGAAGTTCGTCGACACAGCCCGCGCGCAACAGCGAGCCGTTGAGCTTGAAGCCGGATTCGACGTGGATTTCATTGAAATCGCGGCGCCCGAGTTCGCGCACAAGTTCGCTCAAATCGACCTTGCCGGAGGCGTCCGGCAAGGTGATTACCTCAAGGGCGGCGCCGCGCGCCCGCGCCGCCGCCTGCAGGCGGCGGCGCGCCGCGGCGTCGTCGATCGCGCAGGCGATCAGGATGCGCCCCTCGGCCAGCACGCGCGCCTCCGGCGCGATCTCCAGGCGGCTGTCGACGATCACCTTCAGCGGCTGACGCGGCGTCAACACATCGCGCACGTTGAGCTGCGGATTGTCTTCGCGCACCGTGCCGATGCCGGTCAGGATCGCGCAGGCGCGCGCGCGAAACGCGTGGCCGTCGCGGCGCGCCTCGGGGCCGGTGATCCACTGGCTCTCGCCGTT
>JAYTDE010000924.1:0-2057 GCA_043736195.1 Burkholderiales bacterium
CTCAAGGAGTTGACGGTCGCAATCCAGGCTATGCCGCCCACAAACATCGCCGGTACCGCCACGTAGACATCGGGCGCGAAGCCTACCGCCGCGGTGGCCATCGCCTGCAGCACCGAACCTGCCAGCACCAGGCCATCGCGCGAAAATGCGCGCCGCAGACGCGGCAGGAACATCGCCGCGGCGATCGCGCCGGAACCCATGGCAGCAAGCAGCAAGGTGTAGGTGGCCGCGCTGCCGCCGTGCATGCCGCGCGCCACCAGGGGTAGCAGGGCGATCAGCGCGGTGGAATGAAAAAAGAAGATGCCCACGCGTACATACACCGCCTTGAGCCGGCTCGACTGACCGACAAACTGCAGACCCACACGCATGGCCGACAGCAGCGGCTCGCGGCCGTGCGGGCTTGGCACATGAACACGCTTCCAGCGCAGGATCAGAACGACCGAACCCAGACACAACAACGCGTTCAGGACGAACACCCAGGCACTGCCGGCAGCGGCGATGATGGCGCCCGCCGCCAGCGGCCCGATGATGCGCGAGGCATTCATCGAAACGCCGGTAAGCGCCAGCGCCGCCGGCAGTTGCGCGCGCGGCACCAACTCCGGAATGATGGCCGAGAACACCGGCCAGCGCATCGCCAGGCCGATGCCATTGGCGAACATCAGCGCCAGCAGCAGCGGCGGCGACATCAGTTTCAGGGCCGTGACCAGGCACAATGCTCCCGCCACCGCCGCCACCCAGAGTTGCGTCATCAACAGATAACGCCTGCGGTCGAGGATGTCGGCTAAGGCACCGCTGGGCAGGCCCAACAGGAACACCGGCAGGGTCGCCGCGCTTGACACCAGCGCCACCCAGATCGGCTTGGTGGTGAGCGAGGTCATCAGCCAGGCGGCTGCGACATCGTTCATCCACATGCTTACATTCGCCGCCAGCCACACCATCCACAGCATGCGAAACACCGGATCGGCCAATGGCGCTACGGGCGACTGCGATTCCGCATGTGCCAGCGGCGCGGCGTCCGCCTCTTCCTGGCGTTCCGCGCGCGCGTGCGGCTGCGGCGATTCGGACACGAAACTAGGCACCAACGAAAAGGGTTGCGGGTGCGGCCCGAGCAACTGCTGGCTGCCCAGGCAACACTGCTAAACCATTGGGCCTGGACAGTCGATCGACAGCTGCGATACTACAAACCAGACTCATCGCCCATTGTCCCACGCCGATTGCGGCTCGTTCCACGAAAACCGCGTGGCCGACGTCCGCCAACACGCTAGCGCCCCTTGAAAACCGGCGCGCGCTTTTCCCTGAACGCAAGTTGGGCTTCCCTGGCATCTTCTGTCTTGGCTATCGCCGCGGTCATGTCCTGCTCGTAGCGATAACCGTCACGCAAGCTCATGTCTTCGATCACGTTGAGCGTGTGCTTGCCCATGCGAGTCGACACCGGGCTTTTGGAGGCGATTTGCCGGGCCAGTTCGAGCACCTTCGGCATCAGATCTTCCGGCGTGGTGCATTCCTCGATCACGCCCAGCCGGTACAGTTCAGGCCCGGAAACGCGATAGCCGGTGAGCATCATGCGACGCAGGCGCGAATGGCTGAACAGGCGCATGGCATGGCGGCCACCGCCGAGCAGACCCACGTCGACCTCGGGCAGCCCGAGGCTGGCCTGCTCGGAGGCAAACAGCACGTCACAGGAGGCCGCAAGCGCCAGCCCCGAACCGAGCGCGGCACCGTTGATCGCCGCGATCACCGGTTTGGCGCATTCGCGGACGGCGTGAAAGCATTCGCGCGTGCGGCGCGCGTGGGCTGCCAGATCGCCGGGCCCGCGTATGTTGGCCGCCCGCCCCTTGAGGTCGGCGCCGGCACAAAACACGCGGCCGGCACCGGTGAGCACCGCCACCCTGATCTCGTCATCGTCGGCGATGCGGTCCAGCACCAGAGTCAATTCGTCATTCAGGACGCGCGTAAGCGCGTTGACCGGCGGACTGTCCATGGTGAGGATCGCCACGTGTCCCTCGATTCGCAGCTTGAGTTCGGTGAGGTCGTTCACGTCTTTACCGGGTCGCAGG
>JAYTDE010000925.1:0-3695 GCA_043736195.1 Burkholderiales bacterium
GCGGGCCAACGGCATGGATCCGGACAAGGACGTGAGCCTGGTTGCGGTCGGCCTGGGCGCGCCTCCGGTTGAGGCGCTGCGCACCGGCAAGGTGCAGGCGCTCTTGTTCTGGGCCTCGGCCAATGCCACTTTCGAGAATGCCGGCTTGAAACTGCGTTACCTGCGCGGCGCCGACTGGCGCAAATTCCCCGACTTCACGTTCTCGACATTGCAGAAGACCATCGATGCGGACCCGGCGATGGTCGAGGCGATCGCGCGCGGTGCGGCCAAGGCCACCATCTTCGCCTGGGCCAACCCGGATTGCGCGCGCCGCATGCACTGGGCGCGCTGGCCCAACACCAAGCCCAGTGGCGTCGACGATGTGACCGCGGCACGTTTCGACATGAACAACCAGAAAGCGCAACTCGATTCGATGACCGACGCCTTCCAGATGAACGGCGGCAAGCTGGTCGGCAATGCGACCGCGGACGCCTATGCGCGCATCCAGAACTTCATGCTGGAGGCCAAGCTGATCGAGAAGGTCCTGCCGCCGGCAAGCTACATGGTCGGCATTCCGGGTTTCCACGAGAAGATCAACAATTTCGACGTGGCGGCGGTGCGCGCGCAGGCGGCGAATTGCCCGGTGAAGTGATGCTGCCGGCGGCGACCTGCGAAATTGTGGTCGCCGCTTTTGCGGGCGTTCGATGCTGATCAGCGTTGCCGGGCTCAACAAGGTGTACCGCACGCGTGAGGGTGCGGACATCAACGCCTTGTCGAATGTGACCTTCAGCATCGCTGAAGGCGAGTTCGTCACCGTGGTCGGGCCCAGCGGTTGCGGCAAGAGCACCTTGCTCAAGATTCTCGCGGGGACGCTACGCCGCACCTCGGGCCAGGTCACCATGCGCGGCATGCCGATCGACGGGCCGAGCCGCGACGTCGGCGTGGTGTTCCAGGCGCCGGTATTGCTGCCGTGGCGCACGGTGCTGGAAAACGTGATGCTGCCGATCGAGATCCAGAAACGCGATCGCCAGCAATACACCGAAAAGGCCAGGAGCTTTCTCAAGCTGGTCGGGCTCGAAAGCTTCGAAGGCAAGTATCCGAACGAGCTTTCCGGTGGCATGCAACAGCGCGTTGGCATCAGCCGCGCGCTGGTGCACGATCCGGCGCTGCTCCTGATGGACGAGCCCTTCGGCGCGCTCGACGCAATGACGCGCGAGAGCATGAACCTGGAACTGCTGCGCATCTGGAACGAGAGCAAGAAGACGGTGCTGCTGGTGACCCACAGCATTCCCGAGGCGGTGTACCTGGCCGACCGGGTGATCGTGATGTCGCCGCGCCCGGGGCGCATCAGCGAGATCATCGAGATCGACCTGCCGCGCCCGCGCCCGCTCGAGATCATCAATTCCGAAGCCTTCGGGCGCCATGTGGTGGCGATTCGCCGGCACTTCCAGTCGCTCAGCGCGCTCGACGCATGATCGGAACCAGGCAGCCATGAGCCGATCCACGAGCGAAGAACACGAACTGCTGGAGTCCGGCAAGCCGCGCACCCTGGGCCAGACCCTGCGCGAGAAACCGGAGATTCCGCTGGCCATCCTGCTGTTCGTGACTCTCGTCGGCGGCTGGGAGCTGGCGGTACGCCTGTTCGAGATTCCCAAGATCGTGTTGCCGGCACCGTCCGCTGTAGGCGCTGCCTTGTGGAAGGGCATGACCGGTGATTTCCTGATGCATTTCGGCGTGACCTTCTACGAGACCATCGCCGGATTCGTGCTGGGCTCCATCACCGGCCTTGTGCTGGGCGCGCTGATCAGCCAGTTCAGACTGCTCGAACGCACACTCTACCCCTACATCGTCGCCTTCCAGACCTTGCCCAAGGTGGCGATCGCGCCGATCATCGTGATCTGGTTCGGTTACGGCGTCACCTCGAAGATCGTGATCACCGCGACCATTGCTTTCTTTCCGCTCCTGGCCAACACCATCGTCGGCCTGCGCTCGGCGCCCGCCGAGCAGATCGAACTGATGGTGGCGTTCACCGCTTCGCGCTGGCAGGTGTTTCGCTTAGCGCGCCTGCCGCAGGCCCTGCCCTACATTTTCGTCGGGCTCGATGTGGCCATCGTGCTGTCGGTGATCGGTGCGATTGTCGGCGAATTCGTCGGCGCGCAGGCCGGGCTGGGCTACCTGATCCTGCAGAAGAATTTCAACATGGACATGGCGGGGGTGTTCGCGATCCTGATCGTGCTCTCCGCCATGGGCATCGGCCTGCACCTGCTGGTCAACGCGATCCAGCGTCGTGTCGTATTCTGGATGGACGGCAGCAGCGACCGCGTGATGGGCGCGTAGCGCCCGATCAAGTCCGGCAAACGAATTGTGAAGGGAGCACCAGCATGTCACTGACCATCGTGGATGAAGCTTCGAAGATCGCGACCGCACCGCGCGCGGCCACGCGCGAAGAGTTGCCGGTTCTGGACCTGGGGCCACTCCTGCGCGGCGAGCCTCTCGATGCACTGGCGCGGCAACTGCGCCATGCCTGCGAGACCATCGGTTTTTTCTACGTCACCAACCACGGCGTGCCGCAGAAAGTGGTGGATGACGTGTTCGCCGCCACCAAGCGGTTTTTCGACCTGCCCGAGTCCAGGCGGCTCGAAATCAAGCTCGACGACCGCTTTCGCCGCGGCTTCATGCCCTATGGCATCAATCAGCATCCGGGCTTTGCGCCAGATCTCAAGGAGAGTTACGAATACGCGCTCGATTTGCCGATGGACGATCCAACCGTGGTTGCCGGGTTGCCGCTGCATGGCCCCAACCGCTGGCCGGCCGACATGCCGTGGCTGCGCGCGGCGGCGGAAGCCTATTTCAACGAAACCATGGCACTGGGCAAGCGCCTGCTGCGCCTGTTCGCGCTCAGTCTGGGCATGGAAGAGGGGTTTTTTCTGCAACACATGAAAAAGCCGATGGTGCAGACGCGCCTGTTCCACTACCCGCCGCAGCCACCGGTTGCGCGTGACGCCGAGTTCGGTGTGGCGCCACATTCCGACTACGGCATGATCACGCTCCTGACGCAAGACCCGATTGGCGGGCTTGAGCTGCGCAAGCGTGACGGCGAGTGGGTCGCCGCACCGTGGATCGAAGGTACCTTCGTCATCAACCTGGGCGACATGTTCAAGGTATGGACCAACGACGTGTATGTGTCCAACCTGCACCGGGTGGTCAACCGCAGCGGGCGCGAGCGCTATTCGATCCCGACGTTTTTCAATCTCGACTACGACGCCCCGGTGGCGTGCTTGCCGCAATGCCAATCGGCCGAGCGGCCAGCGAAGTACGCGCCGATCAAGTCAGGCGATTACCTGGTGAGCCGCTTCAAGACGGTGCAGAAGCTGGATCAGAAGGTCAACTGAAGTTTGCGGGCGGGCGCTCGTGGCGCCCGCACCTCAATCCGCCGCCTTCGCCCCCGAAGCCTTCACCACCGGCGCCCAGCGCTCGATCTCGCGCCGGATGAAGGTGTCGAACGCATCCGCTGTGGTCGCCGCAGGTTCCATGCCGACCTCCGCCATGCGACTCTTCACGTCCACCATGGCCAGCACACGGCCGATGTCGGCGCTGGCCTTGCGCACGATGTCGCGCGGCGTCGCCGCCGGCACCACCACCCCCGAAATGCTTTTCACATCAAACCCCGGCACCGCTTCGGCGATGGTGCCGATCTCCGGGTTGCTGGCGGCGCG
>JAYTDE010000926.1:0-3823 GCA_043736195.1 Burkholderiales bacterium
TATCGTGTACTGCCCTGTGTTGTCAGAAAACTCAGGTCTATACACGATCTCCGGGCTGTCAGCCATCCCATTCTTCCGTATGAAAGCGTTGAAGAGCCGCTTTTTGCCTAAGTAAGTGCCATTCGGGTTAAGCACGCACCCTGCGACGTCGGGTAGCGCCCGCCGCCACCAACCCCACCAGCACCAGCGCCAACGACTCAGGCTCCGGCACCGCGGCAACCACATCGCCGGAGCGCACAGCTACCGCAAACAACCGGCGGTTCTGGTGGTCGAGGTCCTGGTAGCTAAATTCGGCCCAGAAGCTCCACGCGAGGAGGACGCCGAACTCCGACCCGGACCAGTAGAGGCCGGTCTGCACGACGCCGTCAAATTCGGACTGCAAGCCTGTAGACGAACCGCCAACATCGTTCCAGATCGACTTGAACTGATTCAGTGCGCCCGCAACCATGTTCCGATTCCCTGTCGGCAACACCCATCCCGTCAGGCCAGTCGCAGCGAACCCGGCCGCTTCCGCCAGCGCCTGCGCCGATCCTGCCGCCGCTGTCGCACTCCAGAATCCGAAGCCGATATTCCAGTTGTTCAAAATCGTGATGTCGAGGGTGGAGTTGTAGATCATGGCGCACGCGGTCGCGCCGGTCGCCGTGCAGGTGTTGTTCACCGAACCATTCGCATTGCGGCCTTCAAACGCAGAAAACGGCAGCGCCTGCACCAGCCCCGCCGCCGCCATCAGCACCCCAGCCGCGACCGCTTTCGCGAACACCGCACCCACTCGTTTGATCCGATTCATCGTGCCACTTCTTCTCTTTGGCCTCGCCCATTGGCAAGTCAAAGGGTCTCACGCAATAAACAGGCCGTCAATTTCACCTCCCGCAAAATCAATGACTTGCGCATCCTCCCGCTCGGCACCGCAACGCCAGTGTAAAAATCTTCGACACTTTCGCCGCACTTGCTGGGTATCCACGCCTAATCGCCAGTGCCGATGCTTTCGCAAAGCGTGACTGGCGGCTTCGGGTCGACACCTGCCCGATGCGGACGCTGCGGTCGTCCGGCAGGTATCGGCAGGAAAGCTGTCGATCACGCATTTGGAACGCCGCGGCAGGCGCAAATCGAAACCCCGACCACAAGCTGCCATCGGTCCGCAACGTGCCATTCGTGCGCCCTCAATGAAGTGACGCAGGCCCAGGCTGATTCGCATGCGGCGCGGCCCGGTGTAACCTTCCCGACTTGCCAAGAGCGCGGCGTTGGCCGAACCGGATGCCATTGGCAAAGTGCCGAGGGGCGCGCGCATGAATCGACTCGAACCACCGTGGGACGGCGAATCCCGCGAACCGCTCGATGGACCGGTCCAGGAACCGGCCCGCCCTGGATTCGTCGGCTGGTGCCGACGACATCCATTCATCCTGATCGGCCTGGTCGCCGCGTGTGGCCTTGTGGCCCTCGGAATGCTTGCCGAAGACGACCACAAGCAGAGTGTGCGGACCAGCGCTGCATTGATGCGGGCCGCCGCCATCAGGGACGCACTGCGCGCCCATGTGGAAGAATCGGACACTGCGCCGCCCGACGTGCGGCCCTTCGTCGGTGCGCCTGCATACGTGTCCGAAGACCGTAATCCGGCCCCGGACCAGCCGGGCAAAGTCGCATTCAGGATTCGCGCCGACGGCCTCCGCGTCGCCTTCGTCTTTGATGCTGACCAGGGGCCGCTGGCCGCCAAGACTCTTTTTGTGGAATTCGCGGTCAAGCATAAAGTCGTGAGTTATCGTTGCTGGAGCACGGACATCAAGCCGCAACACTTGCTGAAGGTTTGCCGCTAACCCGGCTTGCGCCACGATTGTTGGCGCGCTTCGGCTCCGGGTTGGGACCTTCCGCACGGCGACTCCCATGAAGTCTGACCGCTTGCCAACCTGAAGCGGTCCTCCACAGCGCTTGCTGTCGCGCAGGCGTGTTGGCAGGCTACGCACAACTGCCGGGGTGCCACCGACCACCGCGTCGCTGGCCCATCACCGGGCTCACTCGATCACGCGATCCACCCGCACCATGAACGCTTCCGGGAACGTGACGCCGATTGCCTTCGCGGTCTTCAGGTTCACCACCAGTTCGAACTTGGTCGGCTGCTCGATCGGCAGGTCGCCTGGTTTCGCGCCCTTGAGGATCTTGTCGGCGTAGGCGGCGACGCGCCGGAAGTTGTCGGTGAACGAAGCCGAATACGACATCAGCCCGCCCGCTTCCACCCACTGGGCCACTGGAAGCATGGCCGGGACTTTCAGGCCAATGAGGCGATCGACAATTTCCTGGCGCCGACTGTTCGCGGTGCCGCCTTGAGTCACCATGTACGCTTGTGCGCCGACTGCGATGCCACGCTTGAAGGCCGGCTCGACATCCGCGGGTTGCCTCAGTTCGATTGGGGTGACGCGCATGCCCAGAACCTTCGCCGCTCCCGCGATCTCCGTCGCCTGCGAAGCGCTGCCCGCGGACTCCGGTTCAAACAACAGGGCGACATGCGCAACACGAGGAAAGGCATTCTTGAGCAGTTGCAGCCGCTTGGCTGAAAGTTCGGTTGCAAGGCCGGTCAGCCCGGTCGCGTTGCCGCCGGGCCGTCGCAGGCTCGCCGCGACCCCGCTGCCGACCGGGTCTTCGGCTATCGCAAAAACAATCGGTATGGTCTTGGTCGCTTGCGCGAGAACGCGAACGTTATTGTCTCCAGTGGTCAGCAGCAGATCGGGCCGCATTGCCACCAGCTCGACGGCGAGACCCGGCAAGGCCTGCGCTACGCCTTCGGCATAGCGGGCATCGATGATGTAGTCGCGCCCTTCGACCCAACCCAGCGCCAACAGGCCGGCGCGGAACGCGGCGGGCCATGCAGCGGTGGCCGCGGCGTTTGCCAGACTCAGGAATCCGATGCGCCGCACCTGGCGCACGGTTTGCGCCATGCCTGGTAGCGGTGCCGCACCCAACAAAACCAATGCAAGCACGAATGCGCGCCGACTCATCCACTTTCCCTTTTTCCTGCCGCGATTGCGCGCGGGCGCTGCAACGCGCGCTCGAAAACACCAAAGCTAGCCGATGCGGCGATAAGTCTACCCTGAGCGACCGCCTTGAAGATGCGCGATTGGCCGCTTCGAGTGCGGTCCCGCGGTGTATCCGGACTCATGTTGAGTGGGCAGTGTCGGGCAGGATCGGCTCGATCACTAAGCGGGAAGGGCATCAGGATCGCCTGGAGATGTTTGCCACCCCGGCTGCTTGACCAAGGTTCCGAAGCAGCAGCGCGCCTAGCGCCGCACCAATAACAGCGCGCCCGCCACCAACACCGCGCCGGCACTCAACAGCGCCGCAGAGAATCCGCCGCCGCTACCGACAATCAGACTGACGAACAGCGGCCCGACGATCTGGCCGGCGGCGAAGGCCGCGGTCATCGCCGCCATCAGGCGTGGCGCGTTGCCGCCGGCGCGCGCTGTCGCGACGCCGCGCGCTTCCTGGAAGCCGACCATGGTGATCACCACGAAGGTGCCGCCGACGCCGAGCGCCGCGAGCACGATGCCGCCGATGCCGGGCCAGAACACCGGCGCGGCAACGCCCAGCGCCATCACCAGGTGGCTTGCGATCCACACGTTGCGATGGCTGTAGCGCCCGCCGAGGAGCGCCACACCCAGCGCCGAGAGCAAGGCCGCGGCGCCGAACGCCGGCCAGGCCCAGCCGAAGAGCGCTGCATCGCCGACCGCTTCGCGTGCCATGACCGGCAGAAACGTCGCAGGGATGATGTAGCCCTGGCCATAGGCGCCGTAGGCGAGATCCAGGCGCGCCTCTTCCCAGGTCCAGCGCCCGCTGG
>JAYTDE010000927.1:0-7853 GCA_043736195.1 Burkholderiales bacterium
GGCATCGATCTGCTGCACGTGCCCTACAAAGGCAACGGCCCGGCGATGGTGGATCTGGCCGCCGGTGTGGTCGACCTGGTGTTCGACGGCTTCTCGACCGCCGGTCAGCACCACAAGAGCGGGGCGATGCGCATCCTCGCGACCAACGGCCGCCGCCACCCGGACTATCCAGATGTGCCGACCTTCGCCGAAGCCGGCGTGCCGGGCTATGAGGCCTATACCTGGAATTGCCTGATCGTACCCAAGGCCACGCCGCGGGCCATCATGGAGCGCATCAACCGCGAGCTCAACCGCGCGCTCGACAGTGCGGACATCCGCAAGCGCATCGAGGGCTTCGGGGCGCAGAACCTGGTCGGCTCGACCCCCGAGACAGCCGAGGCTTTCGGCGCGGCGCAGCGGGCGCGCTGGGTGCCACTGGTGCGCGGCATGAACATCAAGGTCGAGTAGCGGCGTCGGCCTCGCATTCGCCGTGCGGCCGGCGGCCCGCCTGGTGCTGTGCGTTAAAATCGCATTCCTTCCTGATACGACTTGCAACGGTGCGTCACCGTGCGAGTACGGCCTTGCCCGATATCGATCTGCATGCGCTTTTGTCCGCCACCGGCCCCTTGGCCGCGGCGATTCCCGGCTTCCGGCATCGCCCGCAACAGGTCGAGATGGCGCAGGCGATCCAGAACGCGATCGAGTCCGAAGGCGTGGCCGTGCTGGAGGCCGGCACCGGCACCGGCAAGACGGTGGCTTACCTGGTGCCGGCGCTCCTGGCCGGCGGCAAGGTGATCGTCTCCACCGGCACCAAGAACCTGCAGGATCAGCTGTTCCACCGCGACATTCCGGCGGTGCGCCGCGCGCTCAAGGCGCCGGTCACGGTGGCCCTGCTCAAGGGCCGTGCCAACTATGTGTGCCACTACCATCTTGAAAAGACCATCGAGGCCGGGCGTCTGCCGTCGAAAGACGATGCGCGTTTCCTGCGCCTGATCGCCAGCGGCCACAAGGCTACCGCCTCCGGTGATCGTGCCGAGTTTGCCCAGGTGCCCGAGAACGCGGCGGTGTGGAGTTATGTGACCTCGAGCCGCGAGAACTGCCTGGGCCAGGAGTGCCCGCATCATAAGGATTGTTACGTGCTGGCGGCGCGTCGCGATGCGCTGCAGGCCGATGTGGTGGTGGTCAATCACCACCTGTTTTTCGCCGATGTCATGCTCAAGGATGAGGGCATGGCCGAGCTGCTGCCGGCCTGCAACACGGTGATCCTGGATGAAGCGCACCAATTGCCGGAAACCGCACGCCTGTTCTTCGGCCAGAGCGTGGGCAGCACCCAGGTGATGGAGCTGGCGCGCGATGCGCTTGGTGAAGGCATAAGCGGCGCGCGCGATGCCGCCGATTGGGCCACGCTCACCCGCGCGCTCGAAAACGCGGTGCGTGATGCGCGCCTGACCTTGCCGGAAAATGCGATCCGCGTTTCGTGGACCCAATTGCTCAAGCGCGACGCCCTCGAAGATGCACTGCGTACCCTGCTGGCGCGCCTGCTCGACTTGGCGCGCCCGCTGGAAGCCAGCGCCGAACGCGCCGAGGGCATCGAATCGACCTGGCGTCGTGCGCAGGAATTGACTGCCTCGATCGAAGGCTGGCTTACCGACGGGAGCGAGGGCAGGACGTCTGAGCCGGGCGTGGCGGGGGAGGCGGCCAAGGCCAATCCGCCGGTGCGCTGGGTCGAGGTGTTCGGCCACAACTTTCAATTGCACCTGACGCCGATGTCGATCGCCCCGATGTTCCGCGAGCAAATCCAGGCGGCGCGGCGCGCCTGGATATTCACCTCCGCCACCCTGGCGGTGAAGAATGATTTTTCACTCTACCTGGGTGAACTGGGCCTGGATGAAGTCGATGGCACCCATGCGCAAACCTGGCCCAGCCCGTTCGACTATGCCAGCCAGGCGCTGCTCTACGTGCCGACCGACATGCCGGAGGCGCAGGCGCCGGAATTCACCGCGCGTGTGGTCGACGAAGCGCTGCCGCTGATAGAAGCGGCCAATCGCGACGGGCCGGCCGGCGTTTTCATGCTGTTCACCACCCTGCGCGGCATGAACCGGGCGTACGAATTGCTGGCCGAGCAGCTACCCAGGCGCGGCATGGAACTGCCCTTACTTCTGCAGGGCGAGGGCTCGCGCACCGAACTGCTGGAACGCTTTCGCAAGCTGGGCAACGCCGTGCTGGTGGCCAGCCAGTCGTTCTGGGAAGGGGTGGATGTCAA
Organism: Burkholderiales bacterium; assembly: GCA_043736195.1. GTDB lineage: Bacteria > Pseudomonadota > Gammaproteobacteria > Burkholderiales > JAEUOS01 > JAEUOS01. The sequence continues at coordinate 2,243 of JAYTDE010000927.1, forward strand.
GGGCGATGCCCTGAAGCTGGTGGTGATCGACAAGCTGCCGTTCGCGCCGCCGGATGACCCGGTGCTTTCCGCGCGCATCGATGCGATGAAGCGCCAGGGCCGCAATGCCTTCATGGAATACCAGTTGCCGCATGCCGCCATCACGCTCAAACAGGGCGCCGGGCGCCTGATCCGCGATGAAACCGATCACGGCGTGTTGATGATCTGCGATACCCGGCTTACAGACAAGCCCTACGGCCGCAAGCTGTGGCAAGCCTTGCCGCCGATGCGGCGCACCCGCCTGCGCGCCGAGGCGGCAGCCTTTCTGGGCGGGCCGGACGGCACATCCAATAGAATCGAAACTTCAACCGAAGAGGCATCCGAATGAACATCCTGATTACCGGCGGTGGCGGCTTTCTGGGGCAACGCGTGGCGCGTGCCCTGCTGGCGCAAGGCGACACCGTCAATGCACGCGGCGAGCGCAGCGCGATTGCGCGCATCACCCTGCTCGATTTAAGCGAGCCGCCGAACGCGATTCGCGACCCGCGTGTCAACTTCGTGCGCGGCGAGGTCAGCAGCCATGGTGCGGTGGTCGAGGCACTGGGCATGGATACCGATGGAATTTTTCACCTGGCGGCGGTGGTCAGCGGCCAGGCCGAGTCCGATTTCGAGCTTGGCATGCGCGTCAACCTGGACGGCCTGCGGGTGGTGCTGGAATCCTGCCGCAAGGTTGGCAACCGGCCGCGTCTTTTGTTCGCCAGTTCGATCGCGGTTTTCGGCACGCCCTTGCCGGACCTGATCACCGATACGACCACGCCAACGCCGCAAACCTCATACGGCGTGCAAAAGCTGATCGGCGAGTGGCTCACCGCCGACTACAACCGCAAGGGCTACATCGATGGTCGCGCGGTGCGCATTCCGACCGTCTCGGTGCGCCCGGGCAAGGCCAACGCGGCAGCTTCCTCATTTGCCAGTGCGGTGATCCGCGAACCGCTTAACGGCATCGATTACGGCTGCCCGGTGCCGCCCGAGACGCTGATGTGGATGTGCTCGCCGGCCAAGGTGGTGGCCAACTTGCTGCGTGCCTACGAACTGCCGTCTGCAGCCTTCGGCGAACTGCGGGCGTTGAGCCTGCCCGGCATCACGGTGAGTGTCGGTGAAATGGTTGATTCATTGCGCCGGCTGGGAGGGGAGGCTGCCGCCAAGCGCGTGCGCTACATCCGGGACGAGCGGGTTCAGGCGATCGTCAGGACCTGGGCCGCCAAGCTGGATACGCCGCGCGCAATCGGCATGGGATTCACCGCGGACAGCACCATGGACGAAATCGTCGCGCAGTACATTCGCGACGAGAACATCCAGCTCTGAGAGGCGACGCGCTTGCCGCGTTTCTGCCATCGCCGTTACGCTGCGGCCGCTTAAGCGACCTTTGGGCTGCAAACCGCGGATTTGCCGCAGGCAGCTACCAGAGCATCCACCAGGGACGATTGTCCTTGGGGCCGCGGTTGCGCAGGATTTCGCTGTTCGGATAATTGCGGTCGATCACCCTTTTGGTGTCATCGCGCAAATCATTGAGGCCCATGGCTTCATAGGCCGCCATCATCAGGAACAAGGCTTCTTCCTGTGCCGGCGCGTTGGGATAGGTCTGGATCATGAATTGCGCCCGGTTGGCCGCGGCCAGAAACGCGCCGCGCCGCAAGTAGTAGCGCCCCACATGCACTTCATATTGCGCCAGCGCATTGATGAGGTACTTGAGACGCAGCCGCGCATCCTCCGCGTACTTGCTCTGCGGGAAACGGTCGAGCAGGATCTTGAAGGTGTCGAACGACTCGCGCGCCGAGCGGTTGTCGCGCTCGGTCGGATCCTGGCGCGACACCTTGCCCAGCAGACCCAGGTCCTCGTTGAACAGCACCAGGCCGCGCAGGTAGTACACGTAGTCGAGGAATTCGTGGTTCGGGTAGAGCTTGATGAAACGGTCGCAAGCCGCGACCGACGATGCCAGGTCGTTGCTTTTCCAGTAGGAATAGGCGATGTCGATCTGCGCCTGCTGGGCGAAGCGCCCGAAGGGGTACTTGGCTTCGAGCGATTCAAGCAGCTTGATCGCTTTTTCCCAGCCGCCGCCGCGCATTTCCTCGCGTGCCTCGCTGTAAATCTTCTGCGCGGACCAGCCGGCGGTTTCATCGTTGACGTTGGGTGAGGTGCCGCACGCGCTCAGCACCAGCGCGGCGCCGAGCGCCGCCATGAATGCGATCACACGCGAATGTAGGCTAGGATTGCTGGTCATGCGAGACACCGGTGAAACACAACCCGAAGATTATAGCGGAGGCATGGCGGCTGACGACGCGATTCGCCTGGCCGTGCCGACCGACGCCCTCGGGCTGCGCCTCGATCAGGTGCTGGCGCGCCTGCTGCCGCAATACTCACGCAGCCGCCTGCAATCCTGGGTTGAGGCCGGGCGGGTCACTGTGGATGCACGGCCGGCCTCGGCCAAGCAGCGTTTGAAGGGTGGCGAGGCGGTCGCGGTGTTTCCACAGGCAGCGGCCGATGCCGGCGTTTTCGAGCCGCAGGCGATCGCGCTGTCGGTCGTGTACGAAGACGCCGCCATCATCGTGGTGGACAAACCAGCCGGTCTGGTGGCGCACCCGGCCGCGGGCAACTGGGAGGGCACGCTGCTCAACGCTCTCCTGCATCACGCGCCGGAACTGGCGGAGGTGCCGCGCGCCGGCATCGTGCATCGGCTCGACAAGGACACCAGTGGCTTGCTGGTGGTGGCCCGCACCCTCGAAGCGCAGACCAACCTGGTGCGCCAGATGCAGGCGAGGAGCGTCAAGCGCGAGTATCTGGCGCTGCTGTCGGGTTTTGTGGGCACGCCGGGCGTGATCGACGCCGCTCTCGGGCGCCATCCGTCGCAGCGAACGCGCATGGCGGTACTGGCCGACTCGGCCGTCGGCGCCAAATCGGCTATCACCCATTACCGTGTGGTGCGCCAACTACAGCGCGACGGCCTGTCGGCAACCCTGGTCGAGTGCCGCCTGGAAAGCGGCCGCACCCACCAGATTCGTGTCCACATGCAGCATCTGGGATTCCCGATCGTCGGTGACCAAACCTATGGCAGGCAACCCTGGCGTGGCTGGTTCCCGCGTCAGGTATTGCACGCCTTGCGGCTGGAGATCAGCCATCCGGTCAGCGCGGCGTCGATGCAATGGGAGGCACCGCTGCCTGCCGATGTAAGTGAATTTCTGGATAGCCTGGAAGAGGCATGAAGCAGATGCATCCTGATTGGATCGTGCCGGATTGGCCGGCGCCACCGGGTGTGCGGGCTTATTTCACCACTCGCGCAGGCGGCGTCAGCCCGCCGCCGTTCGACAGCATGAACCTTGGGCTGCGCAGTGGCGACGCGTTGGGCAATGTCGAGCGCAACCGCGCCATCCTGCGCGCCTGCGTGCCGTCGAAACCGGCGTGGTTGCGCCAGGTGCACGGCAGCAACGTCGTGGCAGCGGCAACGGTCGCAGGGCAGGTGGAAGTTGAAGCCGATGCGTCGTGGACCGATCAGCCGGGCGTGACCTGTGCGGTGATGGTGGCCGACTGCATGCCGGTGTTCCTGTGTGATCGCGAGGGTGGCGCGGTAGCGGTTGCCCACGCCGGCTGGCGCGGCCTGTCTGGCGGGGTGATCGAAGCGACGGTGCGCGCGATGGGCGTGCCGGGCGAGCGCCTGCTGGCATGGCTAGGCCCGGCGATCGGGCCGGACAATTTCGAGGTGGGTGACGATGTATTGCAAGCTTTTGTTGCGCATGACTCGGCGGCGCAAGCAGCCTTTCGCCCGTATCCGGGGCGGCCGGGAAAATGGCTTTGCGATCTGTATACGCTCGCGCGGCAACGCCTGGCGGCGCTGGGGGTGACAAGTATCGGCGGTGGCGGCTTTTGCACGGTCGCCGAGCGGCGCATGTTTTCGCATCGGCGCGACCAGGGCAGGAGCGGGCGGATGGCGGCGTTGATTTGGCTGGCGGAACGGTAAGGTATGGAAACCTTTCGCGGTGATGAAACAAGGATTGCTGTTGTGGCCGCGTGGGACGATATGCAGCGGATGGTCGGAGAGATGGATGCGCGGTTGGCGGGGCATCGATAGAGATTATTATGAGTATCGACGTTGGCCCCTTAAATCCACATTGGCCTTCAATGAAGGTTCGATGGGCATGTCAAGAATTTAATCCGATCCTGGCCCCTTTTACTCGCTTTTACTCGAAGCGCACGTGCAGCCAACAACGGTAGGGAAGAAGCATGAAACGGCTCACCACCCTTATACCGATTCTTGCGATGGCGCTTGCGGCATGTGCGGGCCCCGGTCTATTCGCCAGTGAGCCGATGGGCAAGCAGTTGGATCGAGTGCGCAAGCAACTCGAAGATCAATGTCGCGCCGACGGTACGCCCCCGTTCGGGCCGAACAAACCGGGCCAATTCGAAACCGCTTGCTTGATGTTCGCCTTAAAGCCGTGGGAGATTGGCGATACACCGGAATCGGCGTTCGCTCATTCCATCAAGCTTCCGTCGCCGCACGACAAGCCGAAAGATGTTTACAGAGCGGGTATGTCAAGTGAGGACTATTTCAACGCACTCTGCAAGGAGGAGGCGGGCGAGTGGGTGTTTGGTCGCCTGAAAGACATAAAAGGCATTCGCCTGGATAGGCAGGCATCGAAATTTCCATTTGGGTTTGCATCAATCGCTTTTGACGCGCAAGAACGTGTTGGGTTCGGGGCGACAGAGCCCGAAGAAGCGTTTGTCAAACCTTTTGGTCCGTACGATTTCCTAGAAACACGACAGCCCCACAAAGAAAAAGGCTCTTCGCCTTACATCTACAAGCGTTACTTGTCTGGTGAAAACCGGTACTCAAAGCTACCCGCCGAAATCACAACGACTCCGCGCGCAAGCGCAGCTTTTACCTGGCGCGGTATCCGGCGCGAAAATGATCGTGAGCACGCAATTACAGGTTCCGAAATGATCATTTATCAGGTATCTCCATTTCAGGTTCTTGCCTACCAACGCGAGTTTTCTTACTACTTCTTCGACAGCCGAACGAGAGATCTTCGAAGCCCTCGGGCTGCGAATTGCCCCTTCACGAACGGCCGCGATATGGCTAAAGCACTAATCGAGTCCGTGCTGATTCCAGCCAACTAACCTGTGAAAGAACGGACAGCAGGATCAAAGCAGGATCAAAGGGGCCAGGGTCGAATTTCTGAGCGCATTGACCTGGCCTTCTCTCAAATCCCCAGTTCCCGCTGCGCCCCATGAAGCCCGTCGTTCACTTCGCGAGCCGTTCTCGGCCTGCCACGCGGGCGTGCTTCGCGTCGCTCGCCCGTGGCTTTCTCGATCTTGCGATGAAATCTCTCGTTGCCCAGCACCTGGTTCTGGTTGAGCGCCATGCGGATGTCGGCAATCGCCTCGGTGTCCAGTTCTGCACGAAACAGCGCTCGATACGCCGTCCGGCGTTGCTTGTCCGTCGTACCAAGGGCGAGATACACCGGGTGCGGTGTAATCCGCGCGTCCGCAACGCCCAGCGCGTTGGCGCGGTAACTGGTCCAACGGTAGTGCGCGGGATCTTCCACCATCGCTGCGCGCACGGGGTTGAGTTCGATGTAGC
>JAYTDE010000928.1:0-2359 GCA_043736195.1 Burkholderiales bacterium
ATGTCGGCAATGATCGCATTTGATTTTTCGCGCGCGGTGCGAAACACCTGATCCAGCCGGTCCGTGCGCACCATTGGCCGATGGGTCGGTATCAGCACCGTTTCGAGCCCATAGATTTCCTGGAACTCATAGGCCTCGGTATCGGCGGTGCCGGTCATGCCCGCCAGCTTGCGGTACATGCGAAAGTAGTTCTGGAAGGTGATCGACGCCAGAGTCTGATTCTCGGCCTGGATCGCCACATTCTCCTTTGCCTCGACAGCCTGATGCAGTCCGTCGGACCAGCGGCGGCCGCTCATCAGGCGACCCGTGAATTCGTCAACGATGATCACCTCGTCATCCTGGACCACGTAGTGCTGGTCACGGTGGTATAGATGAGTCGCCCGCAGCGATGCATACAGGTGGTGCATCAGGCCGATATTCTGCGGTTCATAAAGACTGCCGCCATCAGGCAAAAGCTTGAGGCGGCCCAGAATCTCCTCCGCGTGCTCGAAGCCTTTCTCAGAGAGGTGCACCTGATGCGCTTTCTCGTCGACCCAGAAGTCACCTGGTGGTTCAGGTTGGTCCGGCTTGGGTTCTGAAGCCATACGGGTGAGCAGAGGCGCCACCTCGTTCATCTTGTAGTAAAGCTCGGTATGGTCGTCAGCCTGGCCGGAAATGATCAATGGCGTCCGCGCTTCGTCGATCAGGATCGAATCAACCTCGTCGACGATCGCATAGTTCAGCGGGCGCTGCCGTCGACCGCCTTTCTCGTGCTCGAGATTGTCGCGCAGATAGTCGAACCCGAACTCGTTATTGGTGCCATAGGTTATGTCGCAGGCGTAGGCTGCCTGCTTTTGCCCTGTATCGGAATCGGATAAGTTCACGCCCACGGTCAGGCCGAGAAAGCCATAGAGCTTGCCCATCCACTCGGCGTCACGGCGGGCCAGATAGTCATTGACCGTGACCACATGCACGCCCTTGCCGGCCAGCGCATTGAGATATGCGGGAAGGGTCGCGACCAGGGTCTTGCCTTCGCCGGTGCGCATCTCCGCTATCTTGCCGTAGTGCAGTGCCATGCCGCCGACTAGTTGCACATCGAAATGGCGCATCGCGAGTGCGCGCTTGCCACCTTCGCGCACGATGGCGAAGGCTTCGGCAAGGACTTCATCAAGTGCAGCACCACCTTGAACCCGCGCTTTCAGGGTATCCGTCCGCGCGCGCAGGTCAGCATCGGTCAACTTCGCCAGTTCTGGTTCGAGCGCGTTGATCGATGCCAGCTTGCGCGAATATTCCTTGAGCAGCCGGTCGTTGCGGCTGCCGAAAATCTTCTTGAGTAGTCCGGTGACCATGGAGAGCTATCGTGTGATCTTGCTTGACGTTTGGCTGCGCGCATTCGCGTGCCATTCAGACTGGTGAGGAATGGACAACGCATTCCACGGAGAATCAGGAGCCGGAAAAACGTGGGCATGGGCCCGGGGAATTCGGCCAGCGCCCGGATGATCGGCTTTGAGGTCAGCGAGGGCTTCGCGGGCACTCTAGCGACAAACAGATGCAGCATTCACGCCATTCTTCAAACCCGATATTTTACCATGCGCCCGATCCGCTCTGGCTGCTGGCTGTTGCCCGCAAATCAGGATCGGGTGCCTGGCCCCAACCTTGCCCAATTAGGCAAAGTTGCGCCTTTGGCTGGCTAGCGCGAGGCGCTAGCTTGCTGCGGCTGCGCCATCGGCTGTGCCGCCTGCAAAAACTTGGCCGGATTTTGTGCCTGCCCCTTGTAGCGCACTTCGAAATGCAAGTGCGGCCCGGTTGACCGTCCGGATGAACCGACTTCGGCTATTTTCTGGCCGCGCTTGACGATGTCGCCTGCTTTGACCAGCATGATCGACGCATGCGCGTAACGTGTGACGATTTCTCCGCCATGGTCGATTTCGAGCATGTTGCCAAACGAATGATGCCACTCTGCGGCGATCACTACGCCACCTGCAGCGGCCGCGATCGGCGCACCTGGCTGCGTGATGAAGTCGATGCCCTCGTGCATCGCGGATTGTCCCGTGATGGGATCAATGCGCAGGCCAAATCCGGAGGCGTTGTAATCGGCATTGACCGGCAAAGCCGTCGGGAGTCGCTTGGATTTCAGCTTTGCGTGAAACAGCTCGGATTCGGCAACGTTAAGGTGATCGGATCGGTTTTCCAGTCCGCGGGACAGTCGATCGAGTTCGCGCTCGAACTCGTGCATCGACAAATCACGCACGGGCGCGGTTACCGCGCCACCGCGGCCCGGGGGGGCGCTACTCCTTGATTCCGGGGGTTTGAGACCGGCCAATCCGGACACACGCTCACCGAGAGCATCAAGACGCATCAGTTGTGCCTGCATCTCCCC
>JAYTDE010000929.1:0-2166 GCA_043736195.1 Burkholderiales bacterium
ACTTGATTTGATTCAAAGAAAACGCGTTCGCATTATCTGCCTTGCTTGTTGCATTTTTCTCTTGGAAATGCAACCGAAAGCATTCTGCGGCGACAAAACGCAAGGCGCGCCACCTTTGCCGCCAATACGCGCGGATGGGCCATCAATTGACGATCCTCGAAAGGACGAATTGCGGCGGCGCCCTATATCATTGTGCGGCACAAACGTGCTGCACAATGTTGATACCGCTGGTACTACCCTTCTGACGCAATGTCGCCGTGTCCGCACCGAGGCTGGACAAATCGCAATTGATATTGAGGTAGTAAATCCAACCAAATTTCGCATAAAAAATTTGAAAGTTGTTGTTGGATGGTTTCCGCCAATAGGCGAATACCGAGAAAACAGAGTAGGGCACACAAAGGTATTGATGCCGGACGAGCGCGTGACGATTCCGGTTTACTTTTCACTAAACATGCGTGAACTTCCGAATAAAGTTGACATTAGCTTGTTGGCTATCGCTGAGTGATGCTTGATTCTGGCGTGGCATTGAAAAGTCGAAATGTATCAATAGAGATCAATTTAGTCAGAACGACATGTTCTATGACAATTTTCAGAACTGTCTTCTTGGCGCTGCATATTGGCGCACACGTCAATAGGGTCAGATTAAATTGATCCTAGCGTCGGTGCCGCATTCGATGTTGATTGCGCGTGCGTTGGTGGAATGCTGGTCACTTGCGCCGCTCTAGAACAGTGGCGTGTCATCCTGAGCACAGCGAAGGATCTTGGGAATGCAACGAGATCCTTCGCTGCGCTCAGGATGACACCGTGTAGTTGCAATCGGCCTCATAAATGAGTTCTTAACATTGGGTTGGTTCTGCGCGCAATTTTGGGACGTTGGCGGCGTCGGTGGCGCAGGCGGAATTGATTGAGCGGGCGCTCGGGGAAAACTGACCCCGCCGTCTTCTACACAATATTGTCATCCTGAGCATCGCAGAGGATTTCGACCCGGCAACAAGATCCTTCGCGATGCTCAGGATGACAGGATAGTTGAGGGGCGCATAGCTGAAGGATAAATCTCTCAAACCTGGATTTCTGTCGCCCCGGCGTAGGCCGGGGCCCAATTTTTTTGGCGCAACAAAGATTCACAAAACTTGGGTACCGGCCTGCGCCGGTACGACAACGGCCTTTCGAATTGCCACGAACGAAACTCTATATCCGGCGCGCCTTTCCAACCATTTTTGCGCCAAACACCGCGCCAGCGCTGGTGTTTTCAATTTCGGCATAGCGCACCGTCTCCCCCACCACCATGATCGCTGGGCTGCCGATGGCAGAGGTATGGATGTCATCAACAAGGGTGCGCAAGGTCGTCACGATTGCCCGCTGATCGCTGCGCGTCGCGTTCTGAATCACGGCGATCGGCATCGCGGGACTCATGCCGGCATCGAGCAAAACGCGTTGAATCGATTCACTTCGCGACACCCCCATGTAGATCACCAGCGGCAATCCTGTTGCGGCGAGTGCGGGCCAATTGGGCGCGCTTTCCGGAGACTACTGATCGCAAAGGCAAAATCTCCACCAATGCAATTGAGACATACCAGGACGTAGCGTTCGATCCGCGTCAGGCGCAGGCGCGGCAGGCCAAGGCCGCCGGGGCGTCCGGGGGCGCTCATGCCGCCGCTCCCGCCAGCGCCGCCGACGGCGCGCGCGCCGACTTGGGCAGCTCCAGCTTCTCGCGCAGCAGGGCGCGCAGGCAGATGATGATCGGCACGATCGGCACGAGGTACTGCAGGATGTTTAGCCAGACGCCCTCGGCCGCCAGCGGCTCGACCCCGAAGCCGAGCACCCGCACGACCACGGCGACCACGGCGGCCTGGGCGATGCGGCGGCCATAGCCCAGGCGGCTGAACGGCCCGCCCAGCACGGCCCAGAGCGCCAGGATCATGAAGGTGATCGGATAGATCGCGGATGCGATACGGCTGTTGGCCTCGGCGTAGAGGTCTTCCTTGTCCTTGCGCTCGCGCTGGATGGTCAGGTTGGGCGCGACCAGTTCGTGCAGCCAGCGATCGGACTTCTTCAGCCGGAACGCGGAGTCGCCGTTCAGGAACGGCGACAGGTCGAAGACGTAGTCATCGAAGGACAGGTAGTTCAGCACCCCGGTCCTGGAGAATTCCTGGCTGGAGCCCCGGC
>JAYTDE010000930.1:0-1980 GCA_043736195.1 Burkholderiales bacterium
CCAGGGCCTGCAGCGCTTAGGCGAGCACATCAGCAGCAGCGGCGGCAGCTTTCACCTGCTCAACACGGTGGCCGACGCCGTGCAAAGCCGCTCATTTACCCAGCTGTTCGACCGCACCGCCCGCTATGTCGAACTGATCAAGAACATCGAAAGCCTGCGCGCCGGCTTCGGCGTATCCGATCCGACCACGCTGTCGCGCAGCCTGATCAGGCTCAGGCGCGAGATGGAGTCGATTTCGGCGCTGGATTTTTTTCCCAGCGAAACCCGCAAACGCACCAGTCTGGCCTTGGCGACGATGGAGGCGGATGTCCGCAAGATCCTGTTTCCAGGGAACTCAGACCTCACCAGCACCCAGGAGATGCGCACCCGCCAGAAGTTTTTCCGCCGGGTCTGGGTGACGCGTCGACCGCTGTGGGTCGACCGACTGGCCTGCGCCTGGCTGATTCGCCGTTTCATCGATGCGGAAGGCCGGGTGTTTTGGGGCGAGCGCGATCAGGCGGCCCCGGACGCCGCCGTGACTTTCGGTTTCGAGGGTGCGATGTTCAGCAATTCGGCGAATCAGGTTACCTACGAGGTAATGCTCGACTCCTTTGGCCTGGCCAGGGACCCGGCCCTGACACGCATTGCCGCGATCATCCATGCGCTGGACATTGGCGGTGATCCGGTTCCCGAGGCCGCCGGCATCGAGACCCTGCTACAGGGTGCCCAGCGCCGTGCCACCGGCGAGGAACACCTGCTTGCCGAAACCGAGAAAACCTTCGACCTGTTGTACGACGCGTATTTCGAATCGCCTCACAAGTAAACGTCGGGCCGCCCCAAGTTTACTTGTCCCCCTCGGGGGGCGGCCGCCGTAGGGCGGCGGCCTGGGGGTGCTCAGAAGTAGGGGCCTCAGGGACAACGTCCGGGCAACTGCTGGACCGGCAGGCGCTGGCGTGCCGCCCCGCCGGCCGAAGCAGCGCCTTTGTCTGCCTCATCTCGATCGGCGCGCTCGGCGACAATGCGCTCCCACATGTCGCGAATGCGTGCGTCCAGGATCGATTGCTGATAGAAGTCGCCGCCGCCGGCGCAGCGGGCGATCTGGAACTGTTCCATCGCCGCCTGCGCCCCGCTTACCAGGGCGTAGTACTCGCCCAGGGCCTGGTGCTGCGACAGGGTGCGGCCGGTGGCCGCGAAGCTGCGTGCCTGCATCTCGAATACCCTGGGGTCGCCGCGATTGGTGCGTGCCTGCTGGCCTAACAGGTCGAGCGCCTCGGCATGCCGGCCGTCGACCTGCAAGGCCTCGGCCAAGGCAGTCTGCAAATGGCGCGCCTGCGGATAGCGCGCGACAGCGGCGCGCAAGACCGCAACCGCGCCCGCGGTATCGCCGGCGGCGCTGCGAATGCGCGCAAGCTGGGCATCAATCATCGGATGCGCGATTGCCTTGGGCAACAGCGCCAATGCGGCCAGCGCACCCTTGAAGTCGCGCGCCAGCAACAGTGCCTCGGCGTGACCGTAGCGCGCCGCGCCTTCGCTGGCATAGGTCTTGTCGGCCAGTTGTGAGGAAAAAAACTTCAGGGCGTCGCGCACGCCGTCAACCGAGGCATCGGCGGTGGCGCGCAACTTGGCGCGCGCCAATTGAAACGACAGGCTGTCGACCCGCTGGCGGTAGCGCGCACCCTGCGCCCGATTGCGCACGTCGGCAATACGTTCAGTAGTCAGCGGATGGCTGCGCACGTAGACCGGTGCGTTCGAATCGTAGGCACGACCCGCGCGCTGCAAACGCTCGAAAAAAGCCGGCATCGCGCTGACGTCGAAGCCGGCCTTTTGCAGGGTATCGAAACCGACGCGATCGGCTTCGCGCTCGAAATCGCGCGAATAGGCCAGTTGCGACTGCACCTGAAAAGCCTGGGCGCCAGCCAGGGCGCCAGCCGCCGCCTGGCCGTTGGAACGCGCCGCCAGCAGTGCCAACGCCATCGCGATCATCGAGACCACCGAGGTGCG
>JAYTDE010000931.1:0-3813 GCA_043736195.1 Burkholderiales bacterium
CTACCCCTATGTTTATTTGCCGGCACGCGCGGCGTTTGCCGCCGGCGGTGCCAACCTGACCGAGGCGGCGCGCAGCCTGGGCCTGGGCCCGTGGGCGGCTTTCGCGCGGGTGGCGCTGCCGCTGGCGCGCCCGGCGATCGCCGGTGGTTGCGCGCTGGCATTGATGGAAACCCTGGCCGACTACGGTGCGGTGGCGCATTTCGCGGTCGATACCTTCACCACCGGCATCTACAAGGCCTGGTTCGGCCTGGGCGACAAGGGTGCGGCGGCGCGTCTGGCCTGCCTGTTGCTCGGTTTCACTTTGCTGCTGGTGAGCATCGAGCGCGCCAGTCGCGGGCGCGCGCGCTTCGCCACGGCCAGCGCTCGCACGGCCCACGCCGCCTTTCGCTTTCGCGGTTGGCGCGGCGTGCTTGCAGCATGCGCGGCCGGCCTGCCGGTGTTGCTGGGCTTCGCGCTGCCGGTCGCGATTCTGCTGCGCCTGGCATGGCGCGAGGCCGACGTGCTGGAGTGGGGCCGCTTTCTGACGCTCATCGGCAACAGCCTTATGGTAGGGGGGCTGGCAGCCGGGGTGGCGGTGGCGGTGGCGCTACTGATCGCCTACAGCACCCGCCTGGATCGCCGCATGCAGGGACTGGGCCGGCTGGCCGCTTTGGGCTACGCGGTGCCCGGTGCGGTGATCGCGGTCGGTGTGCTGGTGCCCTTGGCAGGCTTCGACAACTGGCTCGATGCGCTGATGCGCCAGACTTTCGGCGTGAGTACCGGGCTTCTGATCACCGGCAGCGTGGCCGCGCTGGTGTTCGCCTATGTGGTGCGCTTTCTGGCGGTGGCACTCAACAACATCGAGGCCGGTCTGGCACGCGTCACCCCGTCGATGGATGACGCCGCGCGCGCCATGGGCCTGGGCGCCGGCGCGACGCTCTTGCGTGTGCATGCCCCGCTGATCGCACGGAGTCTGTTGATCGCGGCGCTGCTGGTGTTTGTCGATGCGCTCAAGGAATTGCCCGCCACGCTGGCGGTGCGCCCCTTCAATTTCGATACCCTGGCCACCCATGCCCACACTTTGGCCAAGGATGAACGGCTGGGCGAAGCGGCACTTCCCTGCCTGGCGATCGTGCTGGTGAGCTTAGCGCCAGTGTTGCTGGTGTCGCGCACGCTGGGGCGGCGGCGCGCTTAAGCGGCGCAACGGCGGCGCGGCTTGACCGGGCGCGCGCACTATCCGACACTGTGGTTTCGAAGTTCGGCAGAACAAAAAGGGGACAAAAATGATCGGAGAACCAGTCGCGCTCACCATTCGCCGCAACATCGAGCGTCCCGCCGCGGCACTGTTGAAGGCGTTTCGCGGCGCCCCCAGCGGCTTTGTCACCGATGCGTACAACGGCCAGGGGTGCCTGGACCACGGTATCAAGCCGATCGATGTCAAGATGAAGATCTGCGGGCCGGCGCTGACCTGTTTTTGTTCCCCCACCGACAACCTGGCCGCGATGGCGGTGCTGGACTTCGCGCGCAAGGGCGACATCATCATGATCGCCGCCAAGAACGACCAGAGCGCCGCGGTGATCGGCGACCGTTGGGCGCTGTGGGCGCAGAAGATCGGTGTCGCCGGCGTGGTGTGCGACGGCCTGGTGCGCGATATCGTCGGCTTGCTGGAAGTAGGCCTGCCGATATTCGCGCGCGGGATTTCACCCAATTCAGGCTTCAAGCACGGCCCGGGCGAGATCAACACACGGGTTTCCTGTGGCGGTGTAGCGGTTGATCCCGGCGACATCATTGTCGGCGACCGCGACGGCGTGGTGGTGGTGCCGCAGGGCGCGGCAGCGCATGTGGCCACCCGCCTGGCGCAAGTGTCGAAAAAAGAGGCCGCGATGGATGCCTTCCTGCGCGGCGCCAAATCCATGCAGTTCTGGAACGAGGCCGAGACCCAGGCGCGCGGCGGCGTGCGCTATCTCGACTGACGCAAATGACCTTGCGTGCGACAGCGATTGGCAGGAGGCGCGATTGACATGATCCGTTTGACGCCATGAACTTCCGCCAGGCTCTCAACGTGCATGATCTGGAACGCCTGGCGCGGCAGCGCCTGCCGGCCGGCGTGTTCGGTTTCATCGCCGGCGGCGCACAGGATGACAGCACGCTTACCAACAATCGCGCTGCCTTCGAACGCATCCGCTTGCGGCCGCGCGGCCTGGTGGATGTTTCGCAGAGATCGCAGGAAGTCACCCTGTTCGGGCACCGCTTCGCAAGCCCCTTCGGCATCGCCCCGATGGGCATCGCAGGCATTGCCTGCTTCGAGGCCGATATCGCGATGGCGCGTGCGGCCGCGCGCATGAACCTGCCGTTTGTGCTGTCGAACATGGCGACGGTGCCGATGGAGCGGGTGGCACGCTCCTGCGACAGCGTCAAATGGCTGCAGGTATACATGCCGGCCGAGCGCGAGCGCGCCGCGGCGTTTGTCAAGCGTGCGGCCAACGCCGGCTACCAGGCTCTGCTGGTTACCATCGACGTGCAGGTGGGCGCGAATCGCGAAAACAACCAGAGGAGCGGCTTCACGCTGCCCTTGCATCTCGGCCCGAAAGTGATGCTCGATGGCCTTCTGCATCCGCGCTGGCTGGCCGGTGTGCTGGCGCGCACCCTGCTGGCGGGCGGCGTGCCGCGGCTGGAGAATTCGGCCATGTTCGATCGGCCGAGCATTCTGGCCTCTGCCAGCCCGACGATCCGTTCCAGCGGCAGCCGCGTCGACTGGGCTTTCATGCGCTGGCTGCGCGAGCAATGGCGTGGCCCCTTGCTGATCAAGGGCGTGCTGCACGCGGCCGACGCGCGCGCGGCGGTCGCCATCGGTCTCGATGGCGTGGTCGTGTCGAACCATGGCGGGCGCCAACTCGATGGCGCGGTGGCGTCGATCGAGGCGCTGCCGCACATCGTAGCCGCTGCCGACGGGCGACTGACAGTCATCCTCGATAGCGGCATCCGCCGCGGCGGCGACATACTCAAGGCCTTCGCGCTGGGTGCCAACTTCGTGTTGTGCGGGCGTGCCGCCCTGTTTGGCGCGGCCGTCGGCGGCGAGGCTGGCGTACTGCATGCGCTCAAAATCCTTGAAGCGGAAGTCGGGCGCGACCTGGCGCTGATGGGCTGCGCCGGCATGGATGCACTTTGCGCCGACAGCGTCGAAGCCCGCCACCTGCAGGTTGCGCCAGGCTGAACACAGGTGACGGGGCGCGGCCCACCTGGCTGACTACTCGCCTAGCGGCCAATAGCGTGAACCAGTTCCGCCTTTTACGATGGTTTACCTTTTGTGTGACCTTGCTTGACCATTGCTCGCTTGCGGGAGCTGGTCTGGTGCGTTTAAGCTGTATTCATCCAATGCGCGAGGGTCGCGATCATGTTCAAGTTCGATCTGGAACAAACGCAGGAAATACAGGCAACTCGGCAAGCTTCTGAAACGCCGGCAGCGGCGCAGGGTCGTGATGCGCAGGATGCGAACCAGCGAGTGGCGCGTCTCGAAGCTCGCGTCGAAGCACTCGAACGGGCGCTGGCCGTCCTCACGGCAAATAGCGCCGCGCTGGAGGCGCCTGCCGTATGCGCCAGGACACAAAAGCTGGTGCAGTTGGTTGCGGGTGCCGAAACGGAACGCACTGCGGCTTCGCAGGCTGCCGGGGCGGAGAGCCGTTCCACGCTTGACCGGCTTGGCATCACCGCCGCCTTCGCTTCACTTGACATGCGAGTGGCGGAAGCCGCCGCCGCGGAGACTTCGCTCGGGCGCAACAGCAACATCGGCACGGAGATGATCGAAATCGACGCCTCGCTGATCGACAAGGCGTT
>JAYTDE010000932.1:0-2356 GCA_043736195.1 Burkholderiales bacterium
GCTTCCAGCACCGCCGGGTCGTTTTGCACCGCATGCGGCGCCCCTGCGGCGATGCGGCGGCCGAAGTCGAGCACCACGATGTGCTGCGCGACCCGCATCACCAGGCTCATGTCGTGTTCGATCAGGAGCACCGTGATGCCGCGCCGAATCACGGCACGAATCAGGCCGGCCAGGTGTTCGGTCTCCTCTACGTTGAGGCCGGCGGCAGGTTCGTCCAGCAGCAACAGCCGGGGGCCGGCCGCCAGCGCGCGCGCCACCTCCAGCAGGCGCTGCTGGCCGTAGGTCAATGCTGCCGCCGGCATGTCCGCGCGATCGCCCAAACCAACGAATGCCAGCAGTTCATGCGCCGTGGCCGCGGCGTCGGCCAGCTCGCGCCGCGCGCGGGCGGGTCGCGCCAGCGCGGCCCACACACCGCCCGAGCCGCGCAGGTGGCAGCCGGCTTCCACATTCTGGTGCGCGCTCAAGTCCGGAAACAGCTGCACCAGCTGGAACGTGCGCACGATGCCAAGCGCGGCGATGCGGTGCGGTGCCTGGCCGGTGATGTCACGGCCCTCAAACCGGATGCGCCCGGCAAGCGGGCTCTGGAAACCTGAAATCAGGTTGAACAAAGTGGTCTTGCCGGCACCATTGGGACCGATGATCGCGCTCACCTGACCGGCCGCGATGTCGAAACTCACATTGTCGACCGCGGTCAGCCCGCCGAAGCGCTGGGTTACGCCATCAATCGTCAGCAGGCTCATTTCACTACCCTCCTGTCACTGCGTGACATCCTCCCCGAGGGAGGCGCATTGTTCAATTCGGCGCTCCCTTCGGGCGGCCGGTCGTGAGCGCTCATGCCTATGCTTTCTTGCCAGGTGCGACTGCCACCACTATCGCCGCCGCTGCCGTTTTGCGCGTGGCCCACAAGCGTGCCAGCGAAGCCAGGCCCTTGGGCGCGTAGATCAGGATCACGATCAGCGCCACCCCATAAGCCAGGTCCTGGTAATCCTTGAAGCTGCGAAAGGTCTCGGGCAGAAGGCTTACGATCAAGGCGCCGATCAACGGCCCGTAGACCGTGCCGATGCCGCCGACATAGAGCATGGTGAAGCCCAGCACCACCATGTGCAGGCCGAATACCTCGGGGCTGACGAAGCCGACAAAATGCGCGAACATCGAGCCGGCGAATGCCGCGTAGGCGGCGGCGATCACGAAGGCCAGCAGCTTGTAGCGCCCCACATCGATGCCCAGCGCGCGCGCCGCATCCTCGCTGCCGGCGATCGCCGCCAGCGCATGGCCTACGCGTGAATGCTTGAGGCGGCTGGAGACCCAGACCGCCAGGGCCAGCGCCGCCAGCAGCGCGGCCAGTTGCGCGCGCTCGTTGGGCAGCTCCCAGCCGAAGGCGCCGAGCGGCGGAATCGCCGCGATCCCGGTATAGCCCATGGTCACGCGGTCCCACTGCACGGCAATCTCTTGCACGATCATGCCCAGGGCGAGCGTCGCCATTGCCAGGTAATGCCCGCGCAGGCGCAGCGTCGGATAGCCGATCAAAAGCGCCAACAGGGCGGCTGCCGCGATACCCAGCGGCATGGCGACAAACACCGGCCAGCCGTGCGTCACCGTCAGCACCGCCGAGGTATAGCCGCCGATGGCGGCGAAGGCATTCTGGCCGAACGACACCTGGCCGGTATAGCCCATGAAAAAATTAAGCCCGGTGACGAAGATCGCATACAGAGCCGCGAAACCCAGCACCGTGACCAGATAGCCGCCGGCCACGAAGGTATAGGCCAGCAACAGCGCGCCGGCCAGCCATGGCAGCCAGGAAAGTGCGCGGCGCAATTCAGGCAGCCGCAAAGTAGTAGCGCGCCAGATCGTGCGGCGAAGCGATCTGGTCCGGCGTCACTTCCGCCACCACCCGCCCGACCGCCAGCAGGTAGGCGCGTTTGGCCAGCTTCAAGGCCAGCGGCGCACGCTGCTCGACCAACAAAATGCCCAGGCCCTGGCGATTCAGATCCCCCAGGGTTGCAAGGATTTCAGCCGCCAGCCGCGGCGCCAGGCCAAGCGAAGGTTCGTCGAGCAACAGCAGGCGCGGCCCGGCCATCAGCGCGCGGCCGATCGCCAGCATCTGCTGCTCGCCGCCGGAGAGCGATCCCGCCAGTTGCGTCTGGCGATCCTTGAGCCGCGGGAACAGGGCGAATACACGCTCCAGACGCGCGGCGATCTCGCCGCGCTGATTGCCCAGCAGGTAGGCGCCGAGATCGAGGTTCTCGCGCACCGACATCGGCCCAAAAATGCCGCGTCCTTCCGGCACCAGGATGACCCCGCGCATGGCCACCGCGCGGGCGTCGTCGCGCGGCAGTTCATGGCCATCGAAACGCAC
>JAYTDE010000933.1:0-5793 GCA_043736195.1 Burkholderiales bacterium
GGGCGTGGCCTGGAGTATGCGCAGATCCGCCTCGAAGGGGCGCGCCTGTTTCACTGCATGCGCTATATCGGCCTGGCGTCGCGCGCGATGCAGATCGCCCAGGACTACGCCGCCAAGCGCGAGTCCTTCGGCGAACGCCTGTCGGCGCACCAGATGGTGCAGGCGATGGTCGCCAATGCGCATATCGATCTGTATGCCTCGCGCCTGATGACGCTGGACGTGGCGCGCCGGCTCGACCGCGGCGAATCGATCCGCCATGAGAGCTCGATGGCCAAGGTGTTCGTCTCCGAGGCGGTGAACCGGGTGGCCGATTCGGCGGTGCAGATGACCGGCGCCTTGGGCATTTCGGAAGACGTGCCACTGTCGATGATCCTGCGACAGTTGCGGCCGTTTCGCATCTATGACGGTGCCTCCGAAGTGCACCGCGCGGCGATCGCCAAGCGGGCTTTTGCAAAGCAACTACGGGCCTGATCCGATACGCCATGTTTGATACACCTGAAACAGTGGCCTTTCGCGCCGAGGTGCGTGCCTTTGTACGATCGCAACTGCCGGATGATCTGCGCGCAGTGGTGCGCGCCGGGCAACCGGCCTCGCGCGAACAGACCTTGCGCTGGCATGCGATCCTGGCGCGCCAGGGCTGGCTGGTGCCGCATTGGCCCATCGAGGCCGGCGGCTGTGGCTGGGATGCGGCGCGGTGCCTGGTGTTCGATGAGGAAATGTGTACCAACTACGCGCCGGAACTCAACTCGATCACCTTCAACATGATCGGCCCGGTGCTGATCCGTTTTGGCACGCCGGCGCAGAAAGAGCGATTCCTGCCCGCGATCGCCTCGGGCATGCAGTGGTGGTGCCAGGGCTATTCGGAGCCCAATGCCGGATCGGATCTGGCAGCGGTGGGCACGCGCGCGGTGCGCCGCGGCGACCATTACGTGGTCAACGGTTCGAAGATCTGGACCTCGGGTGCCCAATACTCGGACTGGATCTTCTGCCTGACCCGCACCGACACCGAAGCCCGAGCTCAGGAAGGCATTTCGTTCCTTCTGATCGACATGAAAAGCCCCGGCATCACGGTGCGGCCGATCCGCGGCATACACGGCTGGGAAGTGTTCAACGAGGTGTTCTTCGATGATGTCGAAGTGCCGGCGCAGCAACTGGTCGGCGAGGAGAACCGTGGCTGGACGGTGGCCAAGTCCTTGCTTGAATTCGAGCGCCTGAAACTGGCGCGGGTGGGTGAGAACAAGCGGCGTATGGCGCGTGCGCGTGAAATCGGCTGGCGCGAGACCGAGCACGGGCAGCCACTGATGCAAAGACCATGGTTTCGCAAGCGCTTCGCCGAATTGCAGATGCGCCTCCTTGCGCTGGAAGCCAACGCGGCGCGTTTTGTAGAACGTTCGCAACTGGGCTTGCCGGTCGGCGCCGAAGTGTCGATGCTCAAGTTGCGCGGCAGTCAGTTGATCCAGTTGTGGGAGGCGCTGACCGTCGATGCACTGGGACCCGCGGCGCTGCCCTACGATGCCGCGGCGCTCAGTGGCGCGGCGACCGCGCTGCCGCTGCCCGAACTGGCCGCCACGGCCTCATCAAGGCGGTTCTTGTCGCGCGGCTTCACCATCGCCGGCGGGTCGAGTGAAATCCAGCACAATATTCTTGCCAAACAGGTGCTCGGCTTATGAGTGCGTTTTCGCTGGACGACAACCAGCAGATGCTGGGTGACAGTGCGCGCAAATACATTGAGCGTGGCTACGGCCGTGCGGTGCGCGCGGCGTCGCTCGCCGATGCGCACGGCTGCGCCCCCGCCCGCTGGAATGAATTTGCCGAAATGGGCTGGCTGGCACTGCCGCTGCCCGAAGCCGTGGGCGGCCTCGGAGGCTCGCTTGCCGACATGTGTGTCTTGGCCGAGGAACTGGGGCGCGCTCTGGTGGTCGAGCCTTGGATCGCCTCGGGCGTGATGGCGGCGACGCTGCTGGCGGCGGCCGCTACTCCGGTGCAGCGCGCGCACTGGCTGCCCGCGCTGGCGGCAGGCGAGAGGCGGGTGGCGTTCGCGGCCTGGGATACCGGGAGCCGCTTCGATGCCGCGCCAGTCAACAGCGTTGCCGAAGCTGTCGATGGTGCGTATCGGCTCAATGGCGTCAAGGAGCTGGTGCTGGGCGCGCCCGGCGCTGATGCCCTGATCGTTTGTGCGGCTTGCGCGGGACCGGACGGCGTGTCGCGCCCGACACTGTTCTTGCTCGAACCCGGCATGCCAGGCCTCGAACTGCAGACCTATGCGATGGTCGACGGCCGACACGCTGCGCATCTGCGCATGCACAACGTGACATTGGCGGCGGACCAGCGCCTGGATCCCGGCACCGACGCGACGTGGGTGATCGGGCTTGCCATCGACCGCGCGCTCGTCGTGCAATGCGCCGAAACCACCGGTGCCATGGCGCGCGCCCTGGAAATCACGCTCGACTATCTGAAAACGCGCAAGCAGTTCGGTCGCATTCTCGCTGGCAACCAGGTGTTGCAGCACCGCCTGGTCGATTTGCATGTGGCGATCGAGGAAACGCGCGCACTGGTGCGCGCCGCCGCACTTGCCTTTGGCGGCGCTGAGGAAGAGCGCCAGCGCTATGTCGCCGCGGCCAAGGCGTATGCGTCGCAGGCCGCGCGCCTGATATGGGAAGAGGTGGTGCAACTGCAGGGCGCCATTGGCATGACTGACGAATACCCTTTGGGAGCCTATGTCAAACACCTGGCGGTGTCGCACACCTTGTTCGGCGACAGCGAACAACACTTCGAACGCATGGCGCGGGTGGAAGACCGTCTGCAGGCCGCGCAGTAAGTCACAAGCGGGGTCAGCGACTCAAGCGGCGCCGCCAGGCGCACCGTCGGCGGGTGCGCAGGCCGGCAAATCAAATACCAGCCTCTTGGCGGCGCGCTCTTGTCTTGCGACGCTCGGCCGGGTTTGCCGCCGCCCAACCAACGGCCGCTTGGCCAAGGCAGCTCGCTTCGCTGGGACCGGTGAGCGCAGCCATCACCAATAGGGTTCGTAAGCTCAAGGGCGCTCTTGCCCGGGCGCGCCGGCCATCGCATGTCTTCGCGACAGCCGCGCCGCGCCCTATTTGAGCGCGGCGGCGAAGCGTGCGCGAATATCCTCGATGCGCGCACGATTGACGCCGAAATCGCGTACGCCGAGCCTTGACGCGGAGCGGGCGTGGATTGTCCCGTTCTGCGCATCGAGGGCGAATTCCACATCGTCGGTAAAGCCCATGACACTGGAACGGAACTCGATCTGCATATAACCCGCGTCTTCACGCACCACTGAGGCTCGCGGCGCCGCCTTGATCACGCCATTGAGCCGTGCCCACGCCTTGACCGCGTCGCCGGTGAAGCGCAAGGGCTCGATGAAATGCGGGCGATCGGTGTTGGGATCGGTGGTGGAACTGACGCAATTGGGTTTCCATGAACAGGGTTTGAACTTGCCCGCCGAGTAACCCAGGCCCTGCGGGCGTTTTCCGGATAAGAGTCCCATTTGACCTCCGATGATGCTGCCGATTGTTGTGAGTATGGCGAGCCAGAGTAGCGCACGCATCACGCGGCGCCACCGGGATGCATTGCCTGCTCTCGTGACGCTGTTCATGCGCTGACATTACACGATAATCCGCGCATGCTGAAACAGTGGGTAACAGCTTGGGGCCTGCGCCATGCGGCACGGATCGCCGCCCGGCAAGCGACCGGGCTCGAATACGTCGGGCGCTTCGCGCCTTCGCCGACTGGTCCGCTGCATGCGGGTTCGCTGGTGGCGGCGTTGGCCAGCTGGCTCGATGCGCGCGCCCATGGCGGTCGCTGGCTGTTGCGCATCGAGGACCTCGATACGCCGCGCGAAGTGCCGGCTGCGGCCACCGGCATCATCGACTCCCTGCGCGCCTTCGGCCTCCAGTGGGACGGCGAAATCATGGTGCAGAGCAAGCGCCACACCGCCTACCAGGCGGCATTTGATTGCCTGGTGGCGCAAGGCATGATTTACCCCTGCGCCTGCACGCGACGCGAGATTGCCGACTCGGTCAGCCACCTGCGAGAGCATGCGTTCGGCAGCGAGCTGGTTTATCCAGGCACCTGCCGCCAGGGTCTGGCGCCGGGACGCATGGCGCGTGCCTGGCGGGTTCGCGTGGCCGACGAGCACATCTGTTTTGCGGACGCGGCCGCCGGACCGCGGGCGCAAAACCTGGCGGCGGCGGTCGGCGACTTTGTGGTGCGGCGCGCCGATGGCCAATGGGCCTACCAGTTGGCGGTGGTGGTGGATGATGCTGCGCAGGGCGTGACCCATGTGGTGCGCGGCGCCGACCTGATCGGTTCAACTGCACGCCAGATCCATTTGTGCCGCCTGCTCGGATTCGCCACGCCGCAGTACCTGCACGTACCGGTGGTCAGCAACGCACAGGGTGATAAGCTTTCCAAGCAAACCCGTGCAATCGCCGTCGATACGGCGGAGCCTGATGCGGCGTTGCGCGCTGCCTGGCGGCATTTGAACGCATGAGGGACGCACCGCGTGAACCCGGTGCTACACTCGATTTCATCAGATTCTCTGCGATCCAGGCCACTGCGATGTTCGATATCCCCACCCTGCGCCGCATCCTTGCCGACAACAGGACCATCGCCGTGGTCGGCCTGTCGGCCGACTGGTTTCGGCCCAGTTACTTCGCTGCCAAGTACATGCAGGAGCATGGCTATCGCATCATCCCGGTGAACCCGAAGTACGCGGAGATTCTGGGTGAAAAGAGTTACCGCTCGCTCAAGGAAATCCCCGTGAAGGTGGATATGGTCGACTGCTTTCGCAAGGCGGGTGACATCCTGCCGATCGCACGGGATGCGATCGCCATCGGCGCCAGGGTGTTGTGGCAGCAACTCGGCGTGATCAATCAGGAAGCCGATGCACTGGCGCGTGCCGCCGGGCTCGAGAGCGTGATGGATCGCTGCGTCAAGATCGAGCACGCGCGCCTGTTCGGCGGGCTGGGCTGGGTTGGCGTGAATACCAAGGTGATAACGGCCAAGCGGCCGAAGCAACTGGCAAACTGAACATGGCCGACCACGAGTACGATTTTGAAACCCTGACCCTGCATGCCGGGCAGATTCCCGATGCGGTCACCGGCGCGCGCGCGGTGCCCCTGTACCAGACCACCTCATTCGTGTTCGATTCGACCGAGCATGCGGCCAGCCTGTTCAACCTGCAGACCTTCGGCAATGTCTATACGCGCTTGTCGAACCCGACCACCGCGGTGTTCGAGGAACGCATGGCCGCGCTCGAAGGCGGGCGTGCGGCAGTCGCCGCCGCCAGTGGGCTGGCGGCGCAGATGACGGCGATCCTGGCGATCATGAAGCAGGGTGATCATCTGGTTTCCGCATCCACGCTTTACGGTGGCACTATCGGCCAGTTCGGTGTCGGCTTCGAACGCATGGGGATCACCACCACCTTTGTCGACCCCGAAGATCCGGAAAACTTCAGGCGTGCGATCACGCCTGCGACCAAGGCGCTGTATGCCGAGACCCTTGGCAACCCCTTGATCAACGTGCTCGACATCGCGGCGGTGGCCAAGGTGGCGCACGACCACGGCCTGCCGTTGATCATCGACAACACCATGGCCTCGCCCTACCTGTGCCGACCCTTCGAGCATGGTGCGGATGTGGTGGTGCATTCGGCCACCAAGTACATCGGCGGCCATGGCACCAGCATGGGCGGGGTGGTGGTGGAATCGGGAAAATTCGACTGGGGCAACGGCAACTTTCCGGAAATGACCGAGCCCTCCCGCAGCTACCACG
>JAYTDE010000934.1:0-1640 GCA_043736195.1 Burkholderiales bacterium
TGATGGCGCACTGGCTGCGCTTCGCCCATGCGGGCGCGATCGGCTTTGGCACTTTGCAGGGCACGACCATCACGGTGCACGCGGGCGAGATGTTCGGACGCAATCAGGCGACAAGCCAGGCACTGGCGCTGGCGGATGTCGAGCTGTTGGCCCCCTGCCTGCCGACCAAGATGCCGGCCCTGTGGAACAACTTCCACGAACGCGCGATCAAGGAAGGCAATCCGTTGCCCGCGCACCCCTTGTACTTTCTGAAGAGCAACAACTCGTTTTGTGCGCATGGCACGGTGATCATGAAGCCCGCGCTCTTCGGCGGCAAGGTCATTTTCGAAGCCGAATTGGGCATTGTGATCGGCAGGCGCGCCAGCGCTGTCAGCCAGGCGGATGCGGTTGACTGCATTTTTGGCTACACCTGCGTCAACGATGTCACCGCGGTCGAGATCCTGCGCGCGGACAAGACCTTCGAGCAGTGGACGCGCTCCAAGGGTTTCGACACCTTCTGCCCGATCGGCCCGGTGATCGCCACCGGCATCGACCCGGCGCAACTGCGGGTGAAGGCACTGCTCAACGGCGTGGAGCGGCAGAATTATCCGCTTGCCGACATGATCTTCTCGCCGGCGCGACTGGTGAGCCTGATCTCGCGTGACATGACTTTGGAACCCGGCGACATTATCGCCTGCGGCACCTCGGTGGGTGCCGGCAGCATGAAACCCGGCAGCGTGATCGCCATCGAGATCGATGGCGTCGGCAGTCTTGTGAACCGCTATGAAACATAGAGCCGCGCTCGCAGCCCTTGCCTGCTTCCTGGCCTGCGAGGGCGCACAGGCGCAATCGCCGGCGCCGGCGGCGAGCGCCACGACCACATCGGCCGCGACTCAATCAAAGCCGGGAGATGCTGCCTTTCTGCGCGGCATGCAGGCCAAGTCGAAGCGCCAGAGCGCCGAGGCGATTCGCGAATTCACCGATGCCGCCGACAGCGGGCACACCGAAGCGCAGTATGTGCTGGGGCTGCAGTACCTGCGCGGCGACGGCGTCAAGGCCGAACCGGCAAAGGCGCTGCAATGGTTCAACCTCGCGCTTGAACACAACCATCCGCTGGCCGCCACCCAGCTGGGCGAAATGCATGAGCAAGGGAATGGCGTGGCAAAAGACCCGGCGCGTGCCGCCACACTCTACGAAAAGGCCGCCTTGCAGGGCTTCGCACCGGCGCAGACGCGGCTGGGCGCGCTTTACGAAACCGGCACCGGTGTTGCCAGAAGCGCGCACGCGGCGGTCGACTGGTATTCGCTGGCGGCAGCGCAAGGTCACTGGGACGCGCAGCATCGCCTGGGCAAACTGATGCGCGACGGCGCGGGCGGCGAGACCGAGGTCGCCGAGGCGATCCGCCTGTTCACAGCCTCGTCCAACGGCGGCAATTCGTACGCCAAGATTTCCTTAGGTGAGCTTTATGAATCCGGGCGCGGCGTGCCGCGCAATCCGACGCGGGCACGCGAGTTGTACACCCAGGCCGCGCGTGAAGGCGAACCCGCGGCACGCCACAAACTCGCGCAAATGGGCAAGGCGCAGCCCGTGGCCGGCACCCGTCCGCCGAAAGTGGCAAGCGTGGCGCTTGAGAGAAAGCGCTAGCCGAGTCGCAACACATA
>JAYTDE010000935.1:0-1516 GCA_043736195.1 Burkholderiales bacterium
CGAACGATTCGAGCTGGTAGTCGACCTGGATGTTGCGCGCGTCGGGCCCGAAGATCATCAACAGCCCGTTGACCATGATGATCGCCACCGCCACCAGCAGCATGAATTGCGAATGCTCCGGGCGCGTGATGAAGGGGTTGATCAACCCGGCCTGCAGGGCGTAGCCGAAAATGAAGAAGGCCGCCGCCACCGGCAGCACGGCAAGAAACGGGTCGAGCTTGAAGGCCGCGAACAGCACCACGCAGGCGTACATGGCGATGGTCATCATCTCGCCATGGGCGAAATTGACCACCCGCACCACGCCAAAAATCACCGACAGGCCCAGCGCCATCAGGCCATACACCATGCCGGTCAGGAAACCCGAAATCACCACATTGGCGGCTAAGTCCCAGGTCATCGCGTTGCGGCCCGATGCAAACGCAAGGACCCAAGCCACGGGCCGGCCGCTGCGCAAGGCTCGAACACAACAGGCCGGCAGAACCGGCCCGTGGAGGCAAGCATGCGGCTCAGGCCGGCTTGTAGTCAGGCCATGGAAACACCGGCTTGGTCTCCGCCGCGGAAATCGGCAGCACCACCTGCGGCCGACCGTCCTTGTTGATCAGGCAGGCCGAGAGGTTGCCTTCGACCTGGCCCTTGGCATTGAATTTGATCGGCCCGCCCAGGCTGACCCGATCGGTCAGGTTGGTCTGGCGCACCGCGTCGGCCAGCTCCTTCGGATTGGTCGACTTGGCGCGCTTGAAGGCGTCGGCGGCGATCAGGATCGACTCGAAGGTGTAGCTCACATTGGCGCCGTGGCTATGCAGCTTGTCCTTGGGGAACTGCCTGGCCATCTGCTTGATCACCGCAGCGCTCATGGCGGTTTTCGGGTTGTACCAGGGGTTGTTCGAAATGCAGCCCTCGGCCAGTTTGCCCAGTGACTTGTGGAACTGCTCCTCGTAAATGCCGGGCGAACCCGGACTCACCAGGCCCATGATATTCCAGCGCTGCTTGACGATTTCGCGGCGCAGGATGATGGCGTCGTTGAGGCGGCACACCAGCAGCAGGAAATCGGCCTTCGAGGCCTTGGCCCTGGACACCTCGACCGACAGGTCCTTGGCCGCCGGGTCATAGGAAATGGTGTCGACGATGCGAAACGGCAGTTGCGTCAGGCGCGGCAGGGTGGCGCTGATGCCGCGATTCATCGCCTGGCCGAAGGTGTCGTTGACATGCATGAAAACGGCGGTGCGCGGCGCGCTGTTGGTGGCGCGGAACAGGTCGCCGATCAGGGACAGGCCGTTGACGGTGAGTTCGATCGCGGTCGGAAAATTGCGGAACACGAACTTGTAGCCCTGCTCGGTGATCTGTGGTGCGGCGGCGATGTTGATGATGAAGGGCACGCCCTTTTGCTCCGCCACCTGGGCGATGGCCAGGGCAGCGCCGGAGTCGAACGGCCCCACCAGCACATGTGCGCCTTCGGCGATCAGCCGTTCGGCGCGGGTGCGCGCGGTATCGACGTTGGATTCGGTATCGGCATTCA
>JAYTDE010000936.1:0-4309 GCA_043736195.1 Burkholderiales bacterium
CATGCTGCGTAGCAAGCCCTCCAGAACCACCTTCAACCGCCACCGTGACAACCTGTGGCAAGTCGGTGGAGAATTCATTCGCCTTCGCTACGAGCATCCAGACCTCCATCGCATGCCCGTCGACCGCCTGATCCGGCACTTGATCGAAGAGGACGGTGGCCCCCTCATCTGGCCGCGCATTTCCGAGTCAGAACAAAACGCCATCGATGCAACCTGTCGGAAGTTTTATCGCTTCCTTAACCTCTCAACCACGGCAGAATGACCAAATTTCACCCACAAATTCCGCCGAGGAGCCTAGTTCTTGCGCAACATCAGGTTCCGGTACGGGTAGCCACCGCTGCACCAGTCGGCTGACAGATCCTCGTCCGGATCGAGTTGCGGCGCCCAGGCTGCCTTACCGTCCGCATCGAGCAGCAAGCCGCGAATCGCCGCCACATCGTCGCGCGAAGCGCCTTCAAGAATTGCCCGCAGGGCTGTACCGCGCGCCACGGCGTCACCGTTTCCATGCTGCGCGAGGATATCGCGCACGGCCGTCCGCTTGGCCGTTTCGGCCGCCTCGATGGCCTGCCCGACCACGAAGGATTAGATGCCGCGCGCGCTGGTGGAAGGCGCGATGTCGCCGGCAACGGCGCGCCACGGCCTGGCAGCCCCGGCGCCGACTGAAGCCGGGATTTTGGTGATGACGACCGCGCGCCGCGCGGTAGCGCCAGCAGCCGGCTTCCTGGAGGGTGTGGATTTTTTCATCGATGCTCCCGCTGGCATGCAAAGTCAACCATTTTGAAACAGTCGCGCCAACAAGCTCTGATCTGCATCAACCTTCGAGATGGGAAATGCAAGGCCGCAGTGGCGCCAATGCCGCCCGCACCGCATGTGGCGATGCCGTCGCGATCACGGCGCGACGATGAACCCGAAACTGACCCACACCGAGCGCGCCGCGGCGCCGCCAAGATAGTCAAGCAACGCCAGCGTCGCAGGGTTTTTCCGCCCCGCCAGCAGCGCGGCCGGATAGACAATCGGCAGGTGTAACGTGGCCGCAAAGATATCGACCACCCGCACCCGCGGTTCGGCCGCGGCGTCGGTCGCATAGACGATGCCCAGCGGCACTTCGCCGCGCGCCACCAGCACCAGCGAAGCGCGCACGTTCTCCGAACGCGTGAGCGTCTTCTCGACCGCCGTCCATACGCCCAATTGCGTGAGTGCGGCGCGGGCGTATTTGCCGGCCGGCACGTTGTCCGGATTGGCCAGTGCCAGTCGCCCATTGCCCAGGGCGGCGGCCAATGCGAAGTTGGGCGCGATCGCAAGCTTCAAGGGACTCGCGGCCGGCGCGATCAGCACTAAACGATTGCCCACCAGGTTGCGGCGGGTGCCTGGCACCAGCAGCTTGCGCGCCTCAAGATATTCCATCCATTCCTCATCGGCCGAGATGAACAGGTCGGCCGGCGCGCCGTGCTCGATCTGCCGTGCCAGGGCGTTGCTGCCGGCGTAGGACACGCGCACCTGATGCCGTGTGTCGGCGCCAAATGCCTTGAGGTTCGCATCCAGCGCCTCCTTGAGCGAGGCGGCGGCGAATACCGTGATGTCCACCGCCAGCGATTGACCGCTCGCGGCGACCAGAAGAAAAGCGCCACAGCACAAAAGGCGCAACCGGCGGACACTGCCGCAAACCACCACGGCGTGCTTCGAGCGGGCGCCATGCGCAGCGCTTGCGATCACGCGCAACGCGGCAGTCAAGCCCTTACTCCGGCTGCACACCAGCCGCACGCAGGATTCGGATGTACGCCTCCTTCTGCTCCTTGACGTAGGCGCCAAGTTGCTCGGGCGTGGAGGGGGTGGGTGCGAAGGCCTGCTTTTCCAGCGCCGCCGCCACGTCAGGCCGCTTCATCGCCGCGACGAATTCCCGGTTCAGGCGCTCCACCACGTCCCTGGGGGTCTTGGCCGGCGCAAACAGGCCCGCCCATGAAACGATGGCGAATTGCGGCATGCCCGATTCGGCCATGGTTGGCGCATCGGGAAAGGCCGGGCTGCGCCGCGGCAAGGTGGTGGCGATCACGCGCAGCTTGCCTTCGCGCGCATGCGGGCCGCCGGTGGTGACGGTGGCGATCATCACCTGCACCCGGTTCGACACCAGATCAGTCACCGCGGCCGGCTCGCCCTTGTAGGGAATGTGCGCCATGTCGATGCCGGCCAACGCATTGAGCTGCGCGAACGAGACGATGCCGGTGGTGTTGCCGGTGGCATAGTTGAGCTTGCCCGGATTGGCCTTGGCGAAGCTGATCATCTCCTGCAGCGTCTTGAAGGGTGCGGCGGCGCTGGCGAAGATGAAGAACGTATAGCGCCCGATATCGGTGATGGGGGCGAAATCGGTCACCGGGTCATACGGGGGGTTCTTGCGCATCGCCGGCACCGCCGACATCGGGCTGTTGGTCGCCAGCAGGACCGTATAGCCGTCGGGCGCGGCGTTCACCACTTCCGAACCGGCGATGGCGCCATCGGCGCCGGCCTTGTTGTCGATCAACACCGGCTGGCCGATCGCGACGGCGACCGACTGGCCAAGAATGCGCGCGATCGCGTCGGTGGCCGAGCCCGCCGGGAACGGCACCACGATGCGCAGCGGCTTGTTCGGGAACTGCGCCAGTACGGGTATTGCGGCAACGGCCAGTATCGCGAGAGCGGCTATGCGCAGGGCGCGATTGAAATTTCGATACAGCATTTTTTGTGTCTCCGGGAATAGTGTTGTGTCGTGCGCTGAATTATAGGTGTAGCCGCGGCGCTTCTACCCCGCCATGCAGACCCGCCGATCGCCGCCGGCCAGGGTGTGGATCTCGACGGCGACGCCATACAGATCCGACAGTGCATCAGCGTCGACCACCTCCGCGGTGGCGCCGTAGTTCTTCACCCCGCCACGCGCCACCAGCGCCACGCGGTCGGCACATGCCAGCGCGTGGTCGGGCGCATGGGTGGCCCACAGGATGCCGACGCCCTCGGCGGCCAAGCGCCTGATCTCGGCTAATACCCGCACCTGGTTGCCGAAGTCGAGATTGGCACTGGGCTCATCAAGCACGATGATCGGCGCGGCCTGCGCCAGTGCGCGTGCCAGCAACACCAGTTGCCGCTCGCCACCGGAAATACGGGTGAATTCCGCCTGCGCCAAATGCGCGATGCAGACCCGCGCCATCGCGTTTTCGGCATGCTGGCGATCGCGCAGAGTCGGCCCGGCGAAGGCGCCGAGATGCGCCGCCCGCCCCATCAGCACGACCTCGCGCACACTGAACGGGAAATAGCCGCCGACGGCCTGCGGCACGTAGGCCACCCGGCGCGCCACTTCGGCACGCGACAGGTCAGTCAGGTTGTCATTGCCCAGACGGATACTGCCGCCCTGCGCCGGCAACAGACCCAGCAGGGTCTTGAACAGCGTGGTCTTGCCGCCGCCATTCGGGCCCAAGAGGCACACCACCTCGCCCGGCGCCACCGCCAGCGAAACGCCGCTGCCGATGGTGTACCGGCTATAGCCATAGGCAAGAGCGTCGCACTCAAGCGTCATTGCCAGCCACGCTTTGACGTGGCCAGCAGCCACAGGAACAGCGGTGTGCCGATCAATGCGGTAAGCACACCCAGCGGCAACTCGATCTGCCCCCAACCGCGCGCCAGCGTATCGACCGCCAGCATGAAGACGGCACCCAACAGGCAGGCCGCCGGCAGCAGGCGCGAGTTGTCGGGGCCGGTGATCATGCGCGCCAGGTGCGGCACCACCAGCCCGACCCAGCCGATCACCCCCGAGATGGAGACCGCGGCGGCGGTCGCCAGCGTCGCCGCGACGATCGCGGCTAAGCGCACGCGCCGCGTGTCGATACCCAGCGAGCGCGCCTCGTCGTCACCCATCGACAGCACGTTGATGCGCCAGCGCAAGAGCCACAGCACGCCAAGGCCGCCGCCGATCGCCGGCAATATCGCCAGGCTTTCCTGCGCCGTGACCGCGGCCAGGCTGCCGAGCAGCCAATAGGTCATGCCGGGCAACTGATTGAAAGGATCAGCCAGAACCTTGATCAGCGCGATCAGCGCGGCAAACAGCGAACCCAGCACCACGCCTGCCAGCACCAGCAGCAACAGCGGATCGTGCTGCCGATACGCAGCCGCCAGTGCATACACCAGCGCCACGGCGGTGAGGCCGCCGCAGAAGGCCAACAACTGGACAGACCAGGGGTCGAGCGAAAACCAGATACCGGCCAGCGCGCCTAAAGCGGCGCCGGTCGAGACGCCAAGAATGTCCGGCGACACCAGCGGATTGCGGAACACCGACTGATACGCGCTG
>JAYTDE010000937.1:0-2848 GCA_043736195.1 Burkholderiales bacterium
ACAGCGGGCAACTGCTCACCGGTTCGCTTCTCGACTACGCATTGCCGCGCGCCGGCGACATGCCGCCGCTGGAAATCGATAGCCTGTGCATTCCGGCGACCGCCAACGCGCTGGGCGCCAAGGGCGTCGGCGAAGCCGGCACCATCGGCGTGCCGGCGGCGCTGCTCAATGCCGCCATCGACGCCTTGTCGCCATTCAAGGTAACCGATCTCGATTTTCCGCTGACGGCAGAACGGCTGTGGCGTACCATCAACACATCGACCAAGGAGCCATCACCATGACAGTCGCAATGAAATACGACAAAGCCCAAGCCAAGGAATACGCGCGCGAACATTTTCGCGGGGTATGGGCCGCCACCGCCACCCCTTTCGACGCGCAATTCCGCTTTGACGAGGCGGGCTTCCGCTCGAACCTGAAGCACTGGATCGAAACCCTGAAGCTCGGCGGCCTGTTCGTGTGCGGCAAGCAGGGCGAATTTTTCTCGATGTCGGTGCCTGAGCGCAAGCGCAGTTTCGAGTTGGCTGTGGAAGCCGCGCGCGGCAAGGCCGGCATCGTGACCTCCTGTTCAGACACCAATCTCGACGTGGTGCTGGACCTGGCGCGCCATTCGCAAAGCATCGGCGCCGACTACATCGTGGTGCACAGCCCGGTGCTGCATTTCGGCCGCGATATCGACGACACCGTCTACGAGTATTACCGCTATCTGTCCGAGCAACTCGATATCGGCATCGCGCTGTGGAACCACCCCGATTGCGGTTACGAGATGAGCCCGGAACTGTGCGCGCGCATTGCGGATCTGCCCAACATCGTCGCCATCAAGTACAGCGTGGACCGCGAAAAGTACGCCACGCTCACCCGCATGGCCGGCGACAAGATCATCGTCTCGACCGCATCCGAAGAAGAATGGTTCGACAATATCGTCGAACTCGGCTGGCGTCTCTACCTGTGCTCGACCCCGCCTTTCACCATGCAGACCGCGGTCGACCAGCGCATCAACGAATACACCGCACTGGCTTTTGCCGGCCGTATCGATGAAGCACGCAAGGTGCGCGACAGCCTGAACCCGGTGCGCGCGGCGTTTCGCAATTCGCGGCCCAAGGGCACGCCACAGGCGCACACCAAATACTGGATGGAGCAGATCGGCCAGGTCGGCGGCACCGTGCGCCGGCCCTTGCTGGCGCTGACCGAAGGCGAAAAGGCAGTGATTCGCAAGGCGGTGGCCGAGTCCGGCCTGCGACTTGCTTAGCATCCTGGCAATCCGCCCATTGCCCTTGAGCCTCCACGGTTTCCACCAACCCGATCGACATTCATGAACCTGAATCTGCTTTTTCACAGCACCATCCTTGCCACTGCGCTGGCCACCGCATTGGCGAGTTCCGCTGCGAGCGCGCAATACCCGGTGAAGCCGATCCGCATCGTGGTGCCGGCCACTGCCGGCGACGGCTCCGACGTGCTGGCACGCACGCTGGCAAAAGCCATGAGCGAGTCACTAGGCCAGCAATTCGTGATTGAAAACAAACCCGGCGCTGGCGGCAGCATCGCCGCCGACAGCGTCGCCAAGGCGGCACCGGATGGCTACACCATGTTTCTGGGCAATGGCAGTTCGCATGGTGTGACCCCCGGCTTGTATCCGCGCCTGCCCTACGACAGCATCAACGATTTCGCGCCCGTGGCGCTGATCTCGACCGCGGCCAACGTGCTGGTGACCAACGCCGCCATGCCGGTGGCAAGCTATGCCGATTTCGCCAGACTGGCGCGCGAGCAACCCGGCCGGGTCACCATCGCCTCCGCCGGCAACGGCAGCCTGTCGCACCTGTCGGTCGAGTTGCTCAAGTCGATGGCGAAAATCGACCTGCTGCACGTGCCCTACAAGGGCGCGGCGCCGGGTGTGGCCGATGTGGCAGGCGGCCAGGTGCAGGCCATGATCATCAACATTCCCACCGTGATTCCATTGATCAAGGCCGGCAAACTGAAAGCCCTGGCGGTCACCAGCAGCAAGCGCGCGGCCTCGCAGCCCGAGGTGCCAACGCTGGCCGAAAGCGGGCTCGCCGGCTACGAAACCCTGGCCTGGTTCGGCCTGCTGGCGCCGGCAAAGACGCCGCCGGACATCGTGGCGCAACTGCATCGCGAGGTGCAAAAAGCCCTCGCGCGGCCGGATGTGCGCGAAACCCTCTCACGCCTGGGTTCCGAACTCTCGGGTATCGGCCCCGCCGATTTCATGATCTTCATCAAGAGCGAAATCGCCAAGTACAGCAAGATCATCAAGGACGCCGGCATCAAGGTAGAGTGATCAAACACACAGGAGGCCATCGATGAAATACGGCATGCCGATCAACTTCGGCCAATGGATCGACACCAACGCCCATCTGCTCAAGCCGCCGGTGGGCAACCAGCAGATCTGGCCCGATTCCGACCTGATCTGCACGGTGGTGGGCGGCCCCAACCAGCGCACCGATTTTCATGACGATCCCTACGAGGAATACTTCCACCAGTTTCGCGGCAACGCCCATCTGCTGACCTGGGATCGCGGCCGCTTCGAACGGATTGAGCTGCGCGAGGGCGACATGTTCCTGCTGCCGGCGCATGTGCGGCATTCGCCGCAGCGCCCTGAACCGGGCAGCATGTGCACGGTGATCGAGCGCAGCCGGCCGGTGGGGGTGATGGATGCGTTCGAATGGTATTGCGGCAAGTGCGCAGGCCTGGTGCATCGCGCGGAGGTGCAATTGCAAAGCATCGTCGAAGACCTGCCGAAAGCCTACAACGCGTTCTATGGCTTAGATGAGGCGACACGCCGTTGTCCGGCCTGCGGCACAGTGCATCCGGGGCGCGACTGGCAGGCCTGGCATGC
>JAYTDE010000938.1:0-1509 GCA_043736195.1 Burkholderiales bacterium
GAAGCCCGCCGTGGTGAAGGCGCCGAAGCCCGCCGTGGTGAAGGCGCCGAAGCCCGCCGTGGTGAAGGCGCCGAAGCCCGCCGTGGTGAAGGCGGCGAAACCCGCCGTGGTGAAGAAAGCAAAGCCGGCCGCAACCAGGACACCCGACCCCAAGACAGCGACAGCCGCGGTGCCAGCCAGGCGCAAACCCTCGGCCGCGCCAGCAGTGGCGGCGCTTGCCAAAATGGCGGCAAGCAAGGCGACAACGACGCTCGCGGAAAGCACGGCCGTGCGCAGCGCGCAGGGCGCCGCACTCAAGACGCGTCGTGCGACAAGCGCAGCGCCCGCCAAGCCAACCGCGGCGCCGCGCAAAACGGCGCTGCGCAAGGCTGCGGCACAGCGCGCCAGCGTGAGCCTTGAGAAAAACTCTCCCGCCAAACTTGCGCAGGTGCGGTCGCGCAAGGTTTGAGTGCGTCGCATTGGAACGCGTGAAAATTCAGCACGCTTCCCAGAGAATCGAACCGGCCCGATGGCGCATCCCCACACACGGCTTCTCTCCGAACTGCTTGAATTTGTTCGCGACGAGCAAACCGCAGGCCACCGCAAGCTGCTCGACCTCTGGGACCGGCCGCTCACGGAAAAACTTGAAAAAGGCTGGTCACAGGGATTCACGCGGCTCGAAGCAGGCGACGAACCCGCCACCGCCTGGGCCACTCTCGACGATACCGAGTCGCGTTTTCGCGAAGGCGACCTGCTGGTCCTGCACGGCGGCAGCCCGCTTGAAGACCAGCTTGGCCGCGGCCTGTCGCTGGAGTCGGAGGAAGATGGCCGCTGGCTGCTGACCGGCATGCGCATCAGCGCCGCCCTGCAACTTTATGCGGGCGGCCCCTGCTACGCCGATCCGGATACCATCGACCTCACCCATTACTACGAGCGCGCGCTGGAAGAAATCGCGACTTCGCAAATCGGTCGCAGCGTGGTGTTGCCGCTGCTGTCCGGAAAGCTCGAGATCAGCTTCGACGACCGCGATGTGAGCGAGGCCGAACGCATCGCCGCTGCCGAGGGCTTCAACTTGCGGCAGGCGCAGGCGATCGGCCTGGCCTACGGCGCGGAGCAGATCGCCTGCATCCAGGGCCCGCCGGGCAGCGGCAAAACCCGCGTGCTGGCGCTGATCGCGCGCCTGATGGCGGGGCGTGGCGAACGCCTGCTGGTGACTTCCCACACCCACATGGCGATCAACAATGCGCTCAACATGGTGCATGCACAGGGTGTGCCGGCGGTGAAGATCGGCAGGCAGGCCCAGCGCAAGGGCCTCGATGAGGGTGTGCCCGGTTACCCCGACATGGGCGCCTGGGAGGAGCGGCCGACCGACGGCTACGTGGTGGGCGCGACGCCGTTTGCCACCTGCAATGCGCGCCTGGAGAACTACGAATTCGACACCATTATTTTCGACGAGGCCAGCCAGATCACCGTGCCGCTGGCGCTGATGGCGATGCGCAAGGGCAAGCGCTTCATCTTCATCGGCGACCA
>JAYTDE010000939.1:0-4924 GCA_043736195.1 Burkholderiales bacterium
GGCACGCCATTGGGCGACCTGACGGCGGCGGTGAAAGAACTGCCGTCGATCCGCAACCTGCCGGCCGGGGTCAAGCAGATCGAGATCGGCGATGCCGAAGTGATGGGCGAGCTGTTTGCGAGCTTCGGCCTG
The DNA here is from genome assembly GCA_043736195.1 of Burkholderiales bacterium. Classification (GTDB taxonomy): domain Bacteria; phylum Pseudomonadota; class Gammaproteobacteria; order Burkholderiales; family JAEUOS01; genus JAEUOS01. The sequence continues at coordinate 133 of JAYTDE010000939.1, forward strand.
GCGATGCTGACCGGCGTCCTGTGCATCTACATCGTGCTGGTGCTGCTGTTCAAGGATGTGCTGCAGCCGGTGACGATCCTGGCTGCGCTGCCATTGTCCCTCGGCGGCGCGTTTGTCGCGCTGCTGGTCACCGGCAAAAGCTTCTCGATGCCGTCGCTGATCGGGCTCATCATGATGATGGGCGTGGCCACCAAGAACTCGATCCTGTTGGTCGAGTACGCGATCATGGCGCGGCGCGACGGCAAGACCCGGCTCGAAGCCCTGCTCGATGCCTGCCACAAGCGGGCGCGGCCGATCATCATGACCACCATCGCCATGGGCGCCGGCATGCTGCCGATCGCGCTGGGCAGCGGCTTCGCCGATCCCTCGTTTCGCAGCCCGATGGCGGTGGCGGTAATCGGCGGCCTCATCACCTCGACGCTCCTGAGCCTGCTGGTGATTCCGGTGGTTTTCACCTTTATCGACGACCTGGCGCAGCTGGTGGTGCGTCTGTGGGGCAGGACCCGCGGGCGTACGGCGGTCAAGGCGGCCGTGGAGGGTGTGAAGCCGGGGTAGTAAAGCGTGAATGGGTCCCTGGAATACGGACTTTCGAACCCTAAGTGGCTCGCATTGTCTGCTTACGCCAGGCTTCAACGGCTGCGGCATGACCGCCAACGTTGGCGTCCTTTGCCCAACGCTCCCAAAACTCGACAGTTCCGCTGTTTGGTCGCTGTGTCGGCTCCGAAATGCGTATCCGGTTTCGAAATACCGCGCCGCCATGTCCGTGTGGCCGCCTGCTCGACCGCAAGTATCAGGGGGCTTGCTTGAACAAATGCCGGCTGAGATTTTTCAACAACTGCTGATGACGATCGGCGGCGATGGCGCCAATACTGCCGATAATCTTTTTCTGTGGCATCAAGGCCAAAAACCCAAGCCGGATCAAAGAGTCGGCTGCCAGCCCGCTGTTCGAGAAATCCGCATCCTGGCGGCGCACCACTTCGTCAAAACCGGCGACTTGCTGTTGCAGTTGCGTACTGATTCCGCAAACGAGCGCGTCGTTGAACGGTGGCATTGTGCGCAAAAACAAAGCCGGACGATTCTTGATTTGCCCGTCGGCCTGGGGTACCGGCGTCAGGACAACGTCACCCTCTTTCATACGAAGGGTTCGGTTCTTTGACCATGCTCAGCGCATATTCCGGCTCCGCCGGGCTGTATGCCGCAGCCAGTCCTTGCCGTGAGAAATTTTCCCAGGCAGAGTTGTCAGCAGCAGGTGAAATTATTGTGATGAGCAACCTGGTGTCAGGCTTGAGTTCATAAGGCTCATCAAGCTGAATTTGAGAGCCGTCGTAGTGCGCATGCAAAGTAACATTTTCCATCGCGTATCACCTCTATGCTGATTGCACTGGTTTCATGCGTTTTGCAAGAAAGATGTAGCTTGCCACAAAACCGCGATATCGAAGGCACGGGTGCAATGAAAGTTGACCGGTTGCGTCGAGTCAACGGAAGAGGAATGCTAGATGAAGCATCTGTGAGAGGCGCCCCTACCCAAAGGTTGTGGCGGTGTCGTGTCCAAGGTGCTCTTCCACCAAGGGCTTCATGGCGTCGCCTGATCGTACTCTGCGAATTCGCGCCGCTACCCTATTGCCGCGCTGCCCGGCTTCGGAAACGCAGGGCCCACCCGCGTTTCCGCGCCCCTGCGGGGGCGCGGCGGGCGCGCTCAGTAACGTCGGTAGTGGCGGTAGTCGCCGTAGCCGAACCACGGGCGCGGTGGGCGCACCAGCACCGGCGGCCCGTAGATCACCGGCGGCGGCGCCGCGATCAGCACAGGCGGCGCCACGATCACCGGCTGAGGCGGATAGTAAACAACGGGTCGTGCCGGCACGACGGTGCAGCCGGCGGCCAGGCTGGTTGCAAGGGCGGCTACGGCAAGGGCGAAGGTTTTCATCACGGGTCTCCTCGCACTTCAACGCGCCACACGTGCCGTGCGATGGCCGCCATGTGTTGCGAGATGTAGCGCCGCCGTGTACCCCGCGCGGCGCGCCGGCCCAAACTTGCTCACATGCGCTTACACATGCGCACGGCGCCGCCGTAAGCGTGACGCATTGCGGCGCCAACGCACTGCCAGGCGCCGTGACTTACCGGCTGCCGCTAACCCGCCGACGCCGTCAACGCGCGGTGCTGCCCGTCGCAACCGAAGACGTTGCCAACCTGCGCCAGCGCGACATCGAGTCTTGTATGCGACGCAGGTAGCGGATGCAACAGGCGGCCGGCGCGGGCCAGCCAGACCTCGCTCAACAGGGCGCGCACATCGGCGTCGATCTGCTCCAGATCGCCCAACCATGAATTGCGCGCAAACTCATCCAGGGCCATGTCGTTGAGGAGCGCGGCGGTGTCCTCAAGCCTGGCCTGGTTGTCGTGCACGTTGCGCATTTCCAGGTCGACGAGCTTGTGATACAGGCAGGTGCCATGCGGAAGTTCGTTTGCGATATGCACCTCTTGAGGGGCATCGCCGAGCATGGCGACCGCGCGGAAACGTGCGCAGTGCATGCCTGTGGCCGGATCGAAGGCCGCATGGCGCGTCAGTTCGATCTGCACCGCGGCTTTTTGCTCTGTGGCGCTCAACACCACATCGTCCGGCGCTGCCGCGACCATGGCGCGCAGTTCGCGCGCACTGAATTTCTGCTGCACCACCGGCGCTACCCGCGCCACCTTGAAGCTCAATGAAGAGACAGGCAGTTCGTCGCAGCGCTGGCTGAACTCGGCCGACATTTGCTGCGCCTGTACCGAGCACACCATGCAGAGCAGGACTGCGATCAGGGGTTTCATGCATGCCCTCGGCTTGGTCACGTGGTTCATGGGAACGGCTGGACGTTCGCGCGACGGCTTTGTGGCACGGTGCGCGCAATGGTCGATGCCGTGTATGCTCGATAACGGCAGAGGCGGCGCGAATGTGAGGCCATGTGCGCCCGATGCGCGCATACTTGGCGGCAACACCAGTGCCAAGTGTTCACCATGAGGAGGGCCTGTTTCCATGATCATCGCCGTAGTGCAAATACCGATGCCGCGCCGGCCGCGCGAGGCCGCCACCCTGGCGCAGACCAAGTCCGCGCCGGCCTTTCGTGCGCTTGCCGACAAAGGGCTTCTGCGCAAGGATTACCTCAATGGCGATGCGGGGGGTGGTGGCGTCTACTACTGGACTTCGCGCGCCGCCGCCGAGGCCTGGTACACGCCCGAATGGCGCAGCAAGGCCAAAGCCAGCTTTGGCGCCGAGCCTGTGATCACCTACTACGAGACCTATGTCACGGTGGATAATGTGAGCGGCCAGACAATCGTGCGCGAATGATCGCAGCCGTTGATTCTCCGGCTGGACACGCCATTGAAGTGGTTCGGCGACAACCCGCGACCTGAGTCGCGCATGGAGGCCATCACATGCTCAAACACGTAGTCGCCGGCGCTCTCGAAGTGGCTTACGAAGAGGCCGGGCCCGCGGCCGGCGCGCCGGTTATCCTGCTGCACGGCTTTCCCTACGACGTGCGTGCCTACGACGCTGTGGTGCCGCCGCTTGCGGCTGCCGGCTGCAGGGTCATCGTGCCCTACCTGCGCGGCTACGGCGCGACGCGCTTCCTTGCGGCCGCCACGCCGCGCTCGGGGCAGCAGGCGGTGCTGGCCCACGATCTGCTGGCCCTGATGGATGCGCTGGCGATTCCGCAAGCGGTGCTGGGCGGCTATGACTGGGGCGGGCGCGCGGCCTGCATCGTCGCCGCCTTGTGGCCGCAGCGCGCGCGCGGCCTGGTCACCGGCAACGGCTACAACCTGCAGGATATTCCCGGCTCGGTGAGACCGCAGGCACCGGAGAACGAACACCGCTTTTGGTACCAGTATTACTTTCACGCCGAGCGCGGCCGCGCCGGCCTTATGCAAAACCGGCGCGCCTTGTGCAAGCTCTTGTGGCGTCTGTGGTCGCCCAACTGGCAGTTCGATGACGCCACCTTCGAACGCAGCGCGGCCTCGTTCGACAATCCGGATTTTGTCGATGTCGTGATCCATTCCTATCGCCACCGCTTCGGCCTGGTGCCAGGTGATCCGCAGGTGGAAGCGACCGAACAGTTGCTGACCGCATTGCCGAAGATCGGCGTACCCACCATCACCCTCGATGGCGCCGGCGACGGCGTCATGGCCCCGGAAGGCGCGACCCGGCATGCGGTATTTTTCACCGGGCCCTACGAGCGGCGGGTGATTCCATCGGTCGGGCACAACCTGCCGCAGGAGGCGCCGGCCGAGTTTGCGGCGGCGGTGCTGGCGTTGCTTTGATGCACTTGCGACTATAGTGTTCGGCAGCCGGCTTGGCGCTGGCGCCATCGCCTTGCGATCCCACCCTTGACGCGCGGAGTTGTCACATGAATGAAGAAAAAATCAAGGTCAAGGTCACCGATACCGGCAAGACCATGGATGTGGTGGTGCTCACCAAGCGCGCCCAGGCGATCCAGATCGTGCTCGGTGAAGGCGTGCACAGCGTCAAATGCGATCTTGCGCCCACGCGCAACGGCCAGGCCTATGTGGGCACCGCGATGGGCCGCGAGCTGGTGTACGAACGCAGTCGCGAGCAGGTGCAGGCGGACATAGACCGTCTCAATCCGCATTTGCGCAAATCGCGCTGAGGTTGACCGGCCCAGGTTCGCGGGCGACCGGCGGCGCCTATAGAATGCGCGTCCCGGCCCTGCGGGCAAACGTCCGCAGGACTCCGACCCAGCCGTTGCCGCCTGCGGCGCATTACAGAGCCCGAAACGCATGCGTTCAAATTCCCTTCCAAGCC
>JAYTDE010000940.1:0-1899 GCA_043736195.1 Burkholderiales bacterium
CGCACCGGTCGTCTATCCCTGTACGCCGTGTCCGGCAGTTCATTCGGCATCGAGGGCATGGAAGACACCGAAGCGCGCCAACTCCTGGACCATTTGAAGCGGCATGCCACCCAGGCCAGGTACCTCTATACCGTCGACTACCGGGTGGGCGACGTCATTGTGTGGGACAACGCGCAGTTGTTGCACGCTGCGCCCTTGCCGGATCACACGCAAGCGCGCACCTTGTGGCGCATCACGGTCAAGGAGTAAGACGCATCCCTGCCGGTTAGAGGCACGCTTCCTGCAGTGCGGTAAGCTCCAGAAGTCACTATGGGGGTTCACATGCGGATTTGCGCGGCAGTTCTTGCGGTCTCACTTTTTGCCGGTGGCGGACACGCGCTGGCCCAGGCGGATTTTCCGAACAAGCCGATCCGGCTGGTGGTCGGCTTCGCCGCTGGCGGCATATCGGACGTGCTTGGGCGCGCGATCGCGGCCAAGCTTTCGGCCAATTTCGGGCAGAGCGTGCTGGTGGAGAACAAGCCCGGTGCCGGCACCACCATCGCTGCCGACTTCACCGCCAAGGCGGCGCCCGACGGTTACACCCTGTTCCTGCAGGACATCACCTCGCACGCGATCAACGCCAGCCTGTACCTGAAGCTGCCCTACGATTCGGTCAGGGATTTCACCCCTGTCGCACTGGTTGCATCGACCCCGCTGATGCTGGTGGTGCACCCGAGCACTCCGGCGAAAACAGCCAGGGAATTGGCCGCCCTGCTCAAGGCCAGCCCCGGCAAGTACGCCTACGGCTCTTCCGGCAACGGCACCATCCTGCATCTGGCCAGCGAGCTGTTCGCCACCACCCAGGGCTTGAGCGTCACCCACGTGCCCTACAGGGGCAGCGCGCCCGCCACCCAGGCGATCATGGCCAATGAAGTTGCCTTCGTTTTCTCGACCATGCCGCCGGCGATCAGCGCGGTCAAGGGCGGCAAGCTGCGTGCGCTCGCGGTGACCACGCCCGCCCGCGTCGGCACCACACCGGAAGTCCCGACAATGGCTGAAGCCGGCATGCCTGGCGTGGAAATCGTGTTGTTCAGCGGCATTCTGGGCCCGAAAGGCATGGATCCGGCCGTCGTGAAAAAGCTCAACGCCGAATTCGCCAAGGTGGTGGCAAGTCCGGATGTGCGCAAGATATTCGACACCCTGGGCGCCGACCCGATCGCGACATCCAGCGATGAATTCGGCACCATGCTGGGGCGCGAGATCACCAAGCTTGCGCCAATGGTCAAGTCCTCAGGCGCCAAGGTCGATTGAGGTGGCTTTAAAACCCCTGCTGCCGCAACACGACCGCTACGACTTTATTCCACTGCCGGAGCGGCGCGACTACAGCTGGCCGGAAGGCAAACGCCTGGCCTTCACGCTGACCACCAATATCGAATGGTTCGCCTATGGCGCAGGTCTCGGGCACGATCCGGCCAAGAGCGGTGAGCCGCAGACCCACCGCAACTATGCCTGGCGCGATTATGGCAACCGCATCGGCGTGTGGCGCCTGTTCGAATTGCTGGACGAATTGAAGCTGCCGGCCGGCCACAACTGCAACAGCCTGTTATACGAGCACGCGCCGCAGATCATGGATGCGATCCGCAAGCGCGGCGACGAAGTGGTGGCGCATGGCCGCAGCAACGCCGAGAACCTGCGCGGCCTGTGGCAGCCGGATGAAGAGCGCATTCTGCGCGAGGTGACCGACACCATCGCGCACCATGAAGGCCGGCCACCGGCCGGCTGGATGGGTTCGGGCGCTTACGAGACACCGCATACGCTCGACCTGCTCAAGGAACTGGGCTATCTCTATGTGATGGACTGGCCGATGGACGACCAGCCGGTGTGGCTACGCACGCGGGCCGGGCCGATACTCTCGGTGCC
>JAYTDE010000941.1:0-5125 GCA_043736195.1 Burkholderiales bacterium
CCTGCCTTTGGGCCTGCTGCGCGCCTGCGGTAGATTGTTGGGAGGCGTGCTTTACCGGCTAGCGCCGCAACGACGCCGGGTAGCGCAAGCCAATATAGACGCCTGCCTGCCCGAACTTGCGGCACCTGCGCGGCACGCCCTGGTGCGCCAGACATTTTGTGTTTTCGGCCAGGGGTTTCTCGATCGAGCCATTTTGTGGCACGCCTCCGCGGAACGCATCCGTGCGCTGGTCCGCCTGGAAGGCGCCTCGCACCTGGCCGCTCTCGCGGGCCGGCCGGTGATCTTGCTGGCGCCGCATTTCGCTGGGCTTGACGCGGCCTGGTCGCGCCTTTCGCTTGACAGCCGCCTTGTCACCATTTACGCCAACCAGAAAGACCCTCTGTTCAATGCCGCCCTGCTAGCCGGCCGCCGACGCTTCAACGATCCCCTGCTGCTGTCGCGCCAGGAGGGCGTGCGCGAAGCGCTGCGCGCACTCAAACAAGGCCTGCCGCTGTACTACCTGCCGGACATGGATCTGGGCGCACGTGATGCCATTTTCGTACCGTTTTTCGGCATCCCCGCCGCGACCGTGACGGCGGTTTCACGTCTCGCGCGCATGTCGGGAGCGACGATCCTGCCCTGCATCGCAACCATGACGAACACCGGCTACACGGTCACGATTCACCCGCCGTGGCAGGACTATCCGGGCGCCAGCATCGAAGCCGACACACTTCGCATGAACGCCTTCATTGAACACATGGTGCAAGCGGCGCCGGCGCAATATCATTGGCTGCACAAGCGCTTCAAGACACGGCCGGCGGGCGCCGCGCCCCTTTATCCAAGTCAACCAGAACCCGCACCGCGATGAAACTGCGCTTCTCGAAAATGCATGGCCTGGGCAATGACTTCATCGTCATCGATGCCATCCATCAGCACGTAAGCCCGTCGCGCGAGCAGTGGCGCATGCTGGCCGACCGCCATTTCGGCATTGGCGCCGACCAGATCCTGATCGTCGAGCGCGCCACCCGCATCGATACCGACTTTCGCTACCGCATCATCAACGCCGATGGCGGCGAGGTCGAGCAATGCGGCAATGGTGCGCGCTGCTTCGTGCGCTTCGTGCACGACAAGGGCCTGACGCCGAAACGCAGCATCCGCGTCGAAACCCTGGGCGGCATCATCGAACCGCGGCTTGAAGACAACGGCGATGTCAGCGTCGACATGGGTGTGCCTTCGTTCGAACCGGCAACACTGCCGTTCGATCCAGCCCAGGCCAGACCGGCCGGCCATCCGCGGCGCTACCTGCTGGATATCCTCGGTGAGACTGTCGATGTTTCGATTGTCTCGATGGGTAACCCGCATGCGGTGCAGGTGGTCGACGATATCGACCACGCACCGGTGGCAATGCAAGGCCCGGCGATCGAGGCGCACCCGGCCTTCCCGCGGCATGTCAACGCCGGCTACATGCAGGTGCTGTCGCCGACCCATATCCGCCTGCGTGTGTTCGAACGCGGGGTTGGCGAAACCCTGGCTTGCGGGTCTGGCGCCTGCGCGGCGGTGGTTGCCGGCATCGACCGCGGCCTGCTGGCCGGCGACACGCCGGTCCGCGTCGACACCCATGGCGGTGCGCTCTCGATTCGCTGGCCGGGCGCCGGGCACGCGGTGCTGATGACCGGGCCTGCGGTGACGGTGTTCGAGGGCGAGATTGAGTTGGCGCCAGCCTGAACGTACAATCCGCACAAGCCAACCAAGAGCCTCCGGATGACTCCCGACGCCGTCGCCCAGTATTTGCAGCACAACCCCAGTTTTTTCGAAGACTACGCCGATCAGATGGCGCAGATCTTTTTGCCGCACCCGCACGGCGGTCGCGCGATCTCGCTGCCGGAACGCCAGATGTTGACCCTGCGCGAGAAGGTCAAGGCGCTTGAGCACTCGTTGGCCGACCTGGTCGAAACCGGCCACAGCAACGACGCGCTGTCGTCGAAGATGCATCGCCTGACTCTGGCCATGCTGGGCGCGGTGCCTGTCTCGCCTCTGCGGGTGATCGAGCGCATGAATTACCACCTGCGTGAGGATTTCGCGATTCCGCATTGCCAGTTCCGCGCCTGGCGCGTCAAACCCGAATTTGCCGCCATCGACAGCGGCACCAGCTTGAGTGAAGGTTTGCGGCACTTGGTCGACATGCCTGCGTCAGACTTCAAACTGCCGTATTGCGGCCCGATCCACGGCCTTAAAGCTGCCGGAGTCAAGGTCGGGGAGGAGGTCGCCGCATGGTTCGGTGAAGCCGCGCCGCACCTGAAATCATTGGCATTGATGGCCGTCAGTGGCGGCGGCGGTTTGCTGGCGTTGGCCAGCGAAGACGAACACCGCTTCTATGCCGGCATGGGCACCTTGTACCTCGAACGCCTGGCAGAATCGCTCTCGGCGGCGTTGGCCCACCTCTACCCCGCGCCGTGACAGGCTCCGCCACCGGCCCAACCGAACTGGCGGCGGCATTCCTGTCTTACCTCGAAGCCGAGCGCGCTTACTCCAAAGCAACAATTAACACCTATGGACGCGATCTGGTGGTGCTTGGGCAATTATCCGGCGCCCGCCCGCTCGCCTCGCTCAAGGTGGCCGACATCCGCACCTTCGCCGCGCGCCTGCACCAGAAAGGCCTGCAGCCGCGCTCGATTGCCCGCGCCCTGTCGGCCTGGCGCAGTTTTTTCAGCTGGGCCTGCCGGCGCCAGGGCTTCACCCTCAATCCGGCCGCCGGGATCCGGGCGCCCAAGGCCGCGCGCGGCTTGCCCAAGGCGCTCTCGGTGGATCACGCCGGCATGTTGCTCGATGCCGCGGCGGCTGATCCGGACGATGCGCAGGCGTTGCGCGACCGCGCGATGTTCGAACTCTTCTACTCCTCCGGCTTGCGCCTGGCCGAACTGATCGGTTTGGACAGCACGCCGGACGCCGCCTCGATTGGCTGGATCGATGAGCGCAACGGCGAAGTCACAGTGACCGGCAAGGGAGGCAAGACGCGCAGCGTGCCGGTGGGACGCCGTGCGCTGGAAGCACTGGCAGCATGGCGCGCGGCACGCGGGCAGCTATTGCGCGACGATCCGCGCCCGCTGTTTCTCTCGCCACGCGGCAAGCGGGTCTCCGCCACCCTGGTGCAAACCCGCCTGAAACGCTGGGCAAAAAAAAGCGGCATGCCGGCCCACGTGCACCCGCACGTGCTGCGGCACTCGTTCGCCAGTCACCTGTTGCAATCCTCCGGCGACCTGCGCGCGGTGCAGGAACTCCTCGGGCACGCCAACATCAGCACCACCCAGATCTATACCCACCTCGATTTCCAGCAGTTGTCCAAGGTCTACGACGTCGCTCATCCGCGCGCGCGCCGCAAGTAAGCCATGCACAGCATCGTGCTTAAGCCGGGCCGTGAGAAATCCCTGCTGCGGCGTCACCCCTGGGTTTTCTCCGGCGCCATCGCCAGGGTCGAAGGCCAGCCCGCGGCGGGTGACACCGTACGCATCGTAAATAGCGATGGCAGCTTTCTCGCACAAGCCGCGTTCAGCCCGACCTCGCAGATTCGCGCCCGCATCTGGACTTTCGACGCCGCAACCCGCATCGACAACACCTTTTTCGCAACCCGCATCGAGGCCGCGATCCGCCGCCGGCCGGCGGTTACAGCCAACGGCGCCATGCGCCTGATTCATGGCGAATCCGATAGCCTGCCGGGCCTGATCGTCGACCGCTACGCCGATACCCTGGTGGCGCAGTTTCTGTCCACCGGCACCGAGCAATGGCGCGACACGATTGCGGATGCCCTGCTTGCCGGCACCGGTCTTGCCGATCTCTACGAACGTTCGGATGCCGACGTGCGCCAACTGGAAGGCCTGGCGCCGCGCGCAGGACCGCTGCGCGGCGCGCCACCGTCGCGGGTAGTGATCGAGGAGCACGGGATTCGATTCAATGTCGACATCGCCCACGGGCACAAGACCGGCTTCTATCTTGACCAGAGCGAGAATCGTCGCATCGTACGCAGCCTCGCCGCCGCGCAACCCGGCATGTGCGCCCTCAACTGCTTTTGCTACACCGGTGGCTTCTCGCTCGGCCTGCTGGCGGGGGGCGCGGCCCACGTACTCTCGATCGACTCATCCGGCCCGGCACTCGATATCGCACGCAAGAACGTAGAGACCAACCATGGCGACGCCACGCGCGCTGAATGGCGCGAAGCCGACGTCTTCAACGCCCTGCGCGAACTGCGCGACGCCGGCCGCAGCTTCGATCTCATCATTCTCGACCCGCCCAAATTCGCGCCCACCCCGGCTTCGGTCGAACGCGCCGCGCGCGCCTATAAGGACATCAACCTGCTGGGCTTCAAGCTGCTCAAAGCTGGCGGCCATCTGGTCACATTTTCCTGCTCGGGCGGGGTCAACACCGACCTGTTCCAGAAGATCGTGGCCGGTGCTGCTCTCGACGCCGGCATTGACGCCCTGATCGAACAACGTCTTTCAGGGGCGCTTGATCACCCGGCGCGCCTGGCATTTCCGGAAGGGGAGTATCTGAAGGGCTTGGTGTTGCGAAAATTGGCGGCGCGCTGAGACAGTATTGAATCAAATCCTCTTTCGGCTCATCGCGCTACAGGGTTTTCTGAATAGGTGAAGCTTACCGTTCCTGCGATCCCGCGCCTGGCTTTTCCCGCCGCTGCCGCGCCACCGCCTGATCAAGACGAAACAAACGGCGGCTTTACACAACGGCGCCTTCGGGTGCCGCGTTTCATCGCATTGCCCCCAACCGGCGATCGCATGACCTTGGCACCCTACCCGATGTCGTAAAGTCATGCGGCGCGAGTACGCCTCCCACGCCAAGTCCCGATTCTGCTATTCTCCGGCCCCTTCACGGGGGTTCGCTTTAGAGGATTTGCGCCATGGCAACACAAGTTCCCGTCACCATCCTGACCGGCTTTCTGGGCGCCGGCAAGACCACGCTCCTCAATCGCATTCTTTCCGAAGACCATGGCCACAAGATCGCCGTGATCGAGAATGAATTCGGTGAAGAGGGCGTCGACAACGACATCCTGCTGCGCGAACAGGGGCAGGAGCAGATCATCGAGATGAACAACGGCTGCATCTGCTGCACCGTGCGCGGCGACCTGGTGCGCATCCTG